>JAPLFH010000054.1 GCA_026390815.1 Ignavibacteriales bacterium
AATCAGGCACCAGTAGTAAATGCAGGGATAGACCAGACAATAACATTACCAACCAATTCAGTAACATTAAGTGGAACAGTAACAGATGATGGATTACCGAATCCACCGGGAACAACAACCAATACGTGGACACAAATAAGCAGACCAGCCGGAGTAACATTCGGTAATGCAAATTCATTAACAAGCACGGCAACATTTCCGAGTTCAGGAACATTCAATTTGATGCTAACAGCAAATGATGGTTCACTATCAAAGACAGATACAGTAAAGATAACTGTTCGTCAAAATCAACCACCACTCGTAAATGCTGGTCCGGACAATGCAATATCACCACCAACAAATAGTGTAACATTGAATGGAATAGCATCAGATGATGGATTACCAAATCCTCCTGGAACTTTAACTAACTCATGGACCCAATCAAGTGGTCCTTTAAGTGTTACTTTTCAAAATGCAAATGCTTTATCAACTATAGCAACTTTTCCAAAATCAGGAACGTACAAGCTTGTTCTAAGCAGTAATGATGGGCAATTTACATCTACAGATACAATTGTAATTAACATTACAAAACCACCAGTTGTAGATGCTGGTTTGAACCAACAAATTACATTGCCGGTAGATTCTGTTTTGCTTACTGCAACTGCCGTAGATGACACTTTACCAAATCCACCAGGTAAATTAGTTTTTGCCTGGACAAAAATAAACGGACCGGGATTGATTACATTTAATCATTCTGATTCACTTAAAACAAAAGCTACTTTTTCTTTGGCAGGTACATATAAAATTCGTTTTGCAGCAAGTGATGGTATTTTTCAATCAACAGATAGTTTAATTGTTGTTGTAAAATCAGCACCGACTATTCCGGCATCTCTTAAAACAGTTTCAATTCCTGGTCCTGATAAAGTTCTTGGTTTTGATCTTACTCAGTTTATAGTAAATAACGATGCTGCTATAAAATTGGGTAAAGCATTATATTGGGATATGCAGGTTGGAAGCGATGGAGTGCAGGCTTGCGCTAGCTGCCATTTTAATGCTGGGGCTGATACAAGAAGCAAAAATCAAGTTCATCCGGGAGTGTCTGGTACATTTGGATTTGGTAAAGCTCCAAATTATCAGCTGTCAATGAATGATTTCCCTTTTTCTAAAAATAGAACAGATGATGATATTGTTGGTTCTCAGGGAATATTTAAAACTCAGTTTACGGATATAAGTGTGGGAAGTGATGTTGAATCTGGAACGCTTCAAGCTGATAATACCTTTAATGTATCCGGAGTAAACTTAAGAAGAGTAACAGGAAGAAATGCACCATCTGTTATTAATGCAGTATATACATATAGAAATTTCTGGGATGGAAGAGCTAATCCGGTATTTAATGGTGTTACTCCATTTGGACCAAGAGATCAATCTGCAAAAGTATTAAAAATAATTGGTGGAACAGTTACACCAGTTACAATAGCAGTACCTTTATCAAGCCTGGCTTCGCAGACCGTTGGTCCACCGCTAAATGAAACGGAAATGTCATTCAATGGAAAAACATTTGCGAAGTTAGGTAAAAAACTTCTTGCGCTTAAACCGCTTGCAAAGCAATTAGTTAGTTTAAGTGATAGCAGGTTAGGAACATTATCCAGAAATCCTTTACCTGGACTTGATACAAGCATAAGTTACTCATCGTTAATTAAGACTGCTTTCAATTCCCAATGGTGGAATTCGAATAATGTAATCACGTTTGTAAATGGGCAGCCTGTTATTTCTGGACCTAAGGGGAGTCCACTTACAACAAATGAATTTACACTAATGGAGGCAAACTTTTCTATGTTCTGGGGATTGGCAATCCAGGCATACGAGCAAACCTTAGTTTCAAACGATTCTAAATTTGATAAATTTAGAGAAGGTACGGCTACTCTAACTGCTCAAGAACAACAAGGATTAAATTTATTTATGGGAAAAGGTAAATGTATAACTTGCCATTCCGGTCCAGAATTTACAAACGCATCTGTTTCTGCGTTCAATCAAAAAGGTCCGATTGACAGAATGATTATGAAAAACGGAGATCCTGCTATTTACGATCTTGGTTTTTATAACATTGCTGTAAGAGCAACAAATGAAGATTTAGGAATTGGAGCTGATATATTAAACTTTCCACTTTCTTTCAGCAAACAGTTGGTAAATGGAACGGTTATAGATTCAATTCCTTTTAATGCGAATAATTTCCAGATTGCAGGAGCAATACAACCTGGGGAAAGAATTGCGGTTAATGGAGCTTTCAAAGTTCCATCACTTAGGAATGTGGAATTAACTGGTCCGTACTTTCACAGTGGTTCAAAAGCTACTTTAAAAGAGGAGGCTATTTTTTACAATGCCGGTGGGCTTTTTAGAAACGCAAATGAAAATCTAAATGATATGCCGCCGGATATAACAGTATTAAATTTGGCATCCTCAGAAGAAGATGCTATCGTTGCTTTTCTTTTAACATTAACGGACGAAAGAGTGCGAAACCAAAGTGCTCCTTTTGATCATCCTCAAATATTTTTACCGAACGGACATCCGGGTGATCAATTTTCAGTAACTAATGATGGCAGTGGTAAAGCCACAGACAATTTAGTTGAATTTGCTGCAGTAGGTAGTTCCGGTGGAACACCAATTTCTCCATTCTTAAATGGCAATCCTTTCCTTGCGAAAGCTGGTGCTGAATTGGAAATTAACAAAGAAAAGGATGTTGAACAGCCGAAAGAATTTTCACTTCAACAGAATTTTCCAAATCCGTTTAATCCAAATACAAAAATTAGGTATTCACTTCCATCAAATAGCAGCGTTAAACTAATCATTTATAATATGCTTGGGCAGGAAGTTCGTGTTCTTGTAAACGAAATTCAGGAATCCGGGAGTTATGAAATAAACTGGGTACCAGATGGAATAGCGTCTGGAATTTATATTTATAGATTGGAAGCGAGAGCCAATGGTGGCACAAGTAATTTTATTTCTTCAAAGAAAATGATTTATTTAAAATAGTTAATAACAATAAAGCGAGGTTTTTTTTAACCTCGCTTTATTGTTTTATGCAATCCTTCCGGCTATATTAGAAATGATTTAATGACTGGTACCAAATCACAACATATTAGTTTAACAAGATTGATTATTTCAAAATTTTTATCTAAACTCAATTAAAGGTTAATAGTATTGCAGTATTTTAATGCACAAAACCTAATGATTTAGTTTGCAAAATTTTACCTATAGGTTTTACATTTCCCTTAACGAGGGTCTATCAAATTCGATGATGAATTAAATGTTTTATAGATGTATAGATGATAAAAATATATTTTTACCTCCCGCATTTTTTAAAAATTCTAATGGTAAACGTTTATGGATTCATTTTAACCCGGAAGAGGTACACGAAAAAATTTTTCCAGATTCTTGATTTTTATCTTACAAATGACAAAACTGAAAACTTTCAGCTTGATTATAAAAAAATATCCAATTTAATAAACGGCTCAAAATATTATTCACTTAAAAATGAAAATGATTTTTACAGTACTCCATTACTAAATAAGCTTAATGCTAAATTGAGCTATAAGGAAATTATAAACCAAAAATTTGTTAATAGTTATTTAAGTACTTCCGGAACAACCGGTGAAGTATTTAAATATCCGGTCTCGAATGAATTTTTATATCATCAATGGGCTTTGTTCTGGAAGTTTAGAATAATTAATGGCATTAAATTTAATAGTTGGTGTGCTTATCTATACGGAAAACCGCTAATTGAAATTGGAAAGGTTAAACCACCTTTTTGGATTAAAGATTATTTTACTAAACAACTTCTTCTTTCTTATCCTCATCTGACTGAAACAACGATTAAAAAATATTTAGAGTTAATAAAAGAAAATAACATTAAATGGATTCATGGTTATCCTTCTGCATTAATCCAGATGAACAGCCTTGTGCAAAAATTAAAGTTGGAAGATTTAGCCAGAAGTTTAAAACTAATTTTAATTACCTGCAGTTCAGAAGTTATATATGAATACCAAAAGAAAGAAATTGAACTGACTTTTGGTTGTAATGTAAAACAGTTATATGGATTAACTGAAGGAGCCGCAAATATATTTGAATGCGAACACTCTAATCTGCATGTTGATGAATCTTTTTCGTTTGTTGAATTTATTAAAGTAGATGGAGAAGGCTCTTGCAAAATTGTTGGAACTAATTACCATAATAAAGCTTTCCCATTGCTAAGATACGATACTGGTGATAATGCAATAGTATATAATTCAGATTTTCAATGTCCATGTGGAAGAAAATCAAGAGTGGTTAAAGAGATTTCCGGAAGAGCTCAGGAAGCGCTTTTCTTAAAAAATAATACCAAGTTAGTTACGGCTCCTCTAATCTTTAAAAAATCTTACAACATCCGGAGAGCTCAAATAGTACAAAAACAAAAAGGAGAGGCTGAGTTTTGTATTATTAAGGGACCCAAATACACTTTGAAAGATGAAAAAATTCTAATCAGTCAAATAAAAAACTATCTGGGGAGTGATTTTATATATAACATTACTTATATGGAGAAATTAAAAACTTCTGTACAAGGTAAGGTACCGTTTATTATTAGTGAAATTAATGGGAAGTAATAATTTAACTCAGGCTTAATTAATATAAAAGGTACATCGGCTTTAATCTTTCTTTGGTGGTGGTACAGTACTCTTTTTAGGTGTTTCTGATTTTGTTTCCTTAGATGGAGTTTTACTTTTATTTTTATAATCTGTTTGATAAAACCCAGATCCTTTAAAGATTGGACCGGACCCAGAACCAATTAATCTTTTTAGTTTTCCATTGCATTTTGGGCATATTTTAATATTTTCTTCCGTCATCATCTGAAAAATTTCAAAAGTATAGTCACAATTTGTACACTTATAATCGTATGTCGGCATTCTTTTCCTCTAAAGTATTTACAAAAATACTAATTAAAAAAATCGGTTAAAAGTTCCCTTAATATTTTTCTTCATATGTATTGCAATAGTGCTGCTATTTTAACAATTTTGATTAACAAATTTCCATCTACGTATTATGAAAAAGAAAATCTATTTTATATTTGCGCTTTTATTATTTATTCCAGGTTGCTTAAACTATTATCAGGAAACTACTTTAAAGACAGATGGCTCTGGTGAAATGTTTATCCATTATTGGATGAAAATGGCTACAGCTCAGGATTCATTGATTGTAAATCAATTTGGTATTTTTAATTCTGATTCTATTAGTAAAGAATTTACTTCTAAGTATAATACAATAGAAAACCTTGAGGTTTATAATGATGGAAAAGATAGTACTATTCATGCCAAAATTGAATTAAGTTTTAAAAATATTGACTCATTAAATAATGCAAAAGCATTTAAGGAAGCAAATTTTTCTCTTAAAGATGGCGCAGCAGGACAGAAAATTTTTTCGCAATTCATATCCCCAGCAGCAACAGGGTTTGGTTTTGATGCAAGCCTGTTTTCTATTGTTTACGTTTATTACCTGCCGGGTGAAATAATTACGCATAATGCTCATGCGAAAAGTTCAAATAAATTAACATGGAAATATAAACTGTCAGAAATTGGAATGGGAAAAACAATCACAGCTTCTTACCGTCCTTTCAAATTAAAAGAAACTCCGGTTTGGATTTTTGTACTTGCCATACTTGTTCTATCAGTAGTTATAGTTTTTCTTTTTAGAAAAAATAAATCATAAAAACCTTGTTTTTAGATTTTAAACAAGCTAATTGCAGATGAATCAATTTGTTGACATACCTTTTAGTTTTACTTATATTTAACCCTTCTTTTTAAGATGAATATTAAAAATTAATGTCAAAAATTGATTTTAGAATTTTTTCAGGAAGTTCTAATCCTAAATTAGCAGAAAGGATTGCCTCTAATCTTAAAACAGATTTAGGTGAAATTGAATTACAAAGATTCAGCGATGGTGAGATTTGGGTAAAATATAAAGAAAATATACGCGGTTTAGATATTTTTATTATCCAGTCAACTCATCCACCGGCAGAAAACCTGATGGAACTGTTGATTATGATTGATGCTGCTAAAAGAGCATCCGCAAATAGAATAACTGCTGTAATTCCTTATTTTGGATATGCCAGGCAAGATAGAAAAGATCAACCCCGGGTTTCAATTACTGCAAAATTGGTTGCTAATTTAATAACAATTGCAGGAGCTGATCGTGTAATTACAATGGATTTACACGCTGCTCAGATTCAGGGATTTTTTGATATTCCTTTTGATCATCTTTATGCATCACCGATTTTTTCGGGATTATTCAGAGATCATAAAGAAAACTTAGTACTTGTTTCTCCGGATATTGGTGGAATAAAATTAGCCCGCTCGTATGCAAAAAGACTTCAGGCTAATTTGGTTGTAATCGATAAACGAAGACCAAGACCAAATCAAGTTGAAGCGATGAATATTATTGGTAGCGTTCAGGATAAGAATGTACTTATAGTTGATGATTTAATTGATACTGGCGGTACTTTTGTATCGGCAATTAAGGCATTAAAAGAACAAGGTGCAAAAAAAATTTTTGGTGCTGTTACTCATCCTTTACTTTCGGATGATGCATTCAATAGATTAGAGAAATCTGATATTGAAAAAATTTATGTTACAGATACCATATATTTGGACGAAACAAGAAAATCAGAAAAATTTGTTGTAAGAACAGCTTCTGAAATATTTTCCGAAGCTATTTTAAGAACACACAGACACGAGTCAATTAGCTCCTTATTTGAAATTGATAAGGGATAAGGTTTTTTGAATTAATTTACTGGAGAAAACATGGCTGAGATTACATTAAATGCCAAAGAAAGAATAATAAGTCGTAAAAGCGCCAACAAACAATTAAGAATAGGTGGAAGAATCCCTGGTATATATTACCATAAGAAAGACGCACCAATTTCTATAGATGTTGCCGAAGCTGCACTTAAACCTTTTGTATACACATCCGAAACGCATATTATTTCCCTCGCTGTAGAGAATCGGGTTGAATTACCTTGTATCTTGAAAAACATTCAATTCGATCCAATTACAGAGAAAATAGTGCATTTTGATTTATTGGGCATTTCGCGTGATGAGAAAATTGAAATAGAAGTTCCACTATTATTCATAGGAAATCCTGTTGGTATTAAACAGGGTGGAATGTTGCAACAAATAATTCATAAAATTCTTGTTGAATGTTTACCTGCCGATATACCAGAGCATATAGAAGTAAAAATTGAACAACTTAGTATTGGCGATGCAATTCATGCTGCCGATATTAAAATTGATAAGGTTAAAATATTAAATGCTCCAGATGCAGTATTAGTAACCGTAGTACCACCTAAGGTTGAAAAGGAAGCTACGCCTGCTGAAGGTGAAGAAGTAAAAGAACCAGAAGTAATTACTAAAGGCAAAGTAGAAAAAGAAGAAGAATAATTTAATTGCGTGCGGTAATCGGTTTAGGTAATATTGGTAAACGATACGAATTTACAAGACACAATGCTGGGTTTTTATTACTCGATTTTTTCGCAAATCAAAACCGGCTTTTATTCTCATCTTCCAAACAAAATTATTATTATGTGGCGGGAGAATTACAGAATTTTCCTTTTGTGTTAGCTAAACCTACTACGTTTATGAATCTTAGTGGTATAGCCGCTGTGGAATTAACAGAAAAATATGTTATAGATAAAAATGATTTATTAGTGCTTTGTGATGATGTTCATTTAGATTTTGGCAAGTTGCGGATACGCCAATCAGGCGGCGATGGTGGTCATAATGGAATCAAATCGATAACTTATCATCTTAATTCCAATCTGTTCCCTCGGTTAAGAATTGGTATTGGAAAAGATTTCAAAGATGGGATGATGACTGATTATGTATTGGATAAATTTAATGATGATGAAATAGAACAAATGAAAACATCTTTCAAATTCTGGAGTAACCTGATAGCTGAATTTATTAAAGGTGGAACCAGTTTGATGCTAGATTATTACAGCAACGCTATTAAACTTTAACAATAAGTCGGATATTATTTTTTATATTAAAGTACTTGATTAAGATGTAGAAATTATAGAATTTTGCAAAGCATATAAATAACAATGTACAAACCCTGTTTCTCGCATTTGCGGGAGGCCATTAGTCCAAAGGGAGGTGAACCAGGACATGCAAAAAAACAACTACGAAAGCGCAGTAATAATAAATGCTGCAATCGAAGAAGATCAAATCGAAGCTGCTATTAAAAGAATCGAAGATATAATTCGTGTTAATGGTGGTGAAATGGTTGACGTTGACAAATGGGGCAGAAAAAGACTCGCATATACAGTCAACAAAACAAAGAGCGGTTATTATGTTATTATTAGATTTGTTGCACCGCCAGAATTGATTTCAAAACTTGAAAGGATGTACCAGTTAGATGAATATATCCTACGCTACTTAACAATCAAACTTGATAAATTCGCTTTAGAATATCTCGATAAAAGCAAAGCACTAAAAGATCAAGAAAAGCTTGATGCTCTTTTGGCTGAATCGGCAGAAACTTTACCAGGTGAAATTTTAGCAAACGAAGTATAAAAACTAAACGATTCTATGGAGGATTAAAGCATGAGCGATTTGAAAATGCCCGAATTAAACAGTGTATTGGTAGCAGGAAATTTAACTAAAGATCCTATCTTCAGACAAACTTCCAATAATACACCTGTTGTTAATTTTTCTATCGCGGCTAATAGAAAATACAAAGACAGCTCTAATCAATGGCAAGAAGATGTATGCTATGTTGGTGTTGTTGCATGGAATAAATTAGCTGAAAGTTGCAGGGATAGACTTAAAAAAGGTTCTGCAGTTCTTGTAGATGGCGAACTTCAAAGCAGAAGTTGGAAAACTGAAGATGGTCATAACAGAAGTATTGTGGAAATAAAAGCCAAGAGAATCCAATTTTTAAATAAAGTTGGTCGGGCTCCAGGCAATGGCGAAAACGGTACAATTGAATCAGTAGAAGATGATTTGGATTACGAAGATAATTCATTTGATAAATTTTTGTCGGATGAAGAATCAGAACTTTTAAATAATAAACAACATAACGGTTAAGAGTATGAAAAATAAACGAGTATGTAAATTTTGCGAAGCGAATATAACCTACATCGATTATAAAGATGAAAAAAGATTGGTTAAGTTTTTAACAGAACAAGGTAAGATTATCCCCAAGAGAATTACTGGTACCTGCACAAAGCATCAAAGGGAATTAGTTAGCGCTATTAAACGAGCAAGACAAATAGCACTTCTGCCATACATTTCAGAAGCGTTGAAGTAATACGGAGGAATGATGAAAGTAATATTAAGGAAAAATTTTGATCAACTTGGGCAAATAGGTGATGTTGTAGAAGTTAAAGATGGTTTTGCACGCAACTTTTTGATTCCGCGCAGTATTGCTTACGCAGCTCAAAAAGGAAATGTAAGAGCACTTGAGGAAGAGAAAAAAACATTTACCAAAAAGAAAGCCAAAGAATTAATGGCTGCAGAAAGATTAGCCGCAGAATTTGAAAAAATTTCAATCACTATTCCGGTTAAGGTTGGTGAGGAAGATAAAATTTTTGGAACTGTTACTAATCAGATGATCGCTGATTCACTTAAAGAGAAAGGTCACGAAGTCGATAAAAGAAAAATCGAAATTCCGGAAGCCATTAAGTCTTTAGGAATTTACAGTGTGAATATTAAACTGCATCCAAGCGTAACTGCGGTTATTAAAACCTGGGTTGTTCGCGAATAGAACATTTAATAAAATGTTTACAAGCCCCTATATCATTAGGGGCTTTTTTATTGTTGGATGAATGACGATAATTTTATTTTTGAATAACAAATTTGATATTTAACATCCACAATATTTTTTCTTAATTTTCGAATGAAAATTTGAAATGAAAACAATGTTTGAAAAAAAAGTTTGTAAGCCTAAATTTCTTGATCGTAACGTTAGTACGGTTGGTTGGATTTTAATTAAAGTATAAAAGAAATCGATGAACATTCTTGGTATTTCAGCATTTTATCATGATAGCGCAGCAGCTCTTGTTGTTGATGGAAAGATTGCTGCCGCCGCTCAGGAAGAACGCTTTACACGAAAGAAACATGATCATAACTTTCCAATAAATGCAATTAAATATTGTTTACAATCAAACGGCATCAAATCATCGCAGCTTGATTATATTGCATTTTATGATAAACCCTTTCTAAAATTCGAACGCTTGCTTGAAACATACCTTGCTTATGCTCCGTTAGGAATAAAATCTTTCATTAAGTCAATGCCGCTGTGGATAAAAGAAAAGCTCTGGATGAAATCATATATTGAAGAAGAGTTGCAATACTATGGAAAAATCATTTTTCCGGAACATCATGAATCTCATGCTGCCTCCGCATTTTTCGCTTCACCATTTAAGGAAGCTGCTTTTCTAACAATGGATGGTGTTGGTGAGTGGACTACCACAAGCTATGGCATCGGCGAAAATAACAGAATTGAAATTCTAGCTGATATAATTTTTCCACATTCAATTGGAATGCTCTATTCTGCTTTTACTTTTTATACGGGATTTAAGGTAAACTCCGGCGAATATAAAGTGATGGGCTTGGCTCCTTATGGCGAACCAAAGTATAAAGATTTAATACTTACCGAACTGATCGATTTGAAAGAAGATGGATCATTCAGGTTGAATATGGAATATTTTAATTACTGTGCCGGACTTACTATGACCAACAAGAAATTTCATAAATTGTTTGGTGGTGAACCAAGAAAGCCTGAAACAAAACTAACTCAGCGCGAAATGGATTTAGCACGCTCTGTTCAGGAAGTAGCAGAAGAAGTAATGCTGCGTGCAGCAAATCATGTTTATAAAGAAACGAATAAAAAATATTTGTGTCTTGCCGGTGGTGTTGCTCTTAATTGTGTTGGCAATGGCAAGTTGTTAAGAGAAAGTCCGTTTGATGATATTTGGATTCAACCTGCTGCCGGAGATGCTGGCGGAGCACTTGGTGCTGCTTTGTTTGTATGGTATCAATATTTGAATAATGAAAGAATTGCGGATAATAAAACTGATTTTCAATTAGGTTCTTATCTTGGACCCGAATATTCTCAGCAGGAGATTGAAGTATTTTTAAATAATAATTCTATTCCATTTCAGAAAATTGAAGAAGAAAAAATTCCATCTATTGTTGCTGATTTGATTGCACAGGAAAAAGTAATTGGATGGTTCCAGGGAAGGATGGAGTTTGGACCAAGAGCGCTTGGCTCCAGAACAATAATTGGCGATGCACGTTCTGCAAGAATGCAGGAAACGATGAACCTTAAAATAAAATTCAGGGAAAGTTTCCGTCCATTTGCACCATCTGTTTTATATGAAAAAGTTTCTGATTATTTCGAACTTGATAAACCAAGTCCGTATATGCTTCTTGTTGCTGATGTTAAAAAAGATCGGCAAAAAAGTATGGATGCTGATCAACAAAAACTTTTTGGAATTGACAAATTAAATGTAGTTCGTTCAGATATTCCGGCTGTAACTCATATTGATTATTCGGCAAGAATTCAAACAGTTCATAAAGAAACAAATCCTCTTTACTGGCAAACAATAAAAGAGTTCGATGAAAAGTATGGCTGCGGTGTAATAGTAAATACTTCGTTCAACGTTAGGGGCGAACCAATTGTCTGCACACCAAACGATGCATTCAAATGTTTTATGCAAACAAATATGGATTATTTGATGATGGGAAATTTTTTAATTGATAAAAATCAGCAAAAAAATATTATAGAATCTAAAGATTGGAAGAAGGAATTTACACTTGATTGATTCCTAAAATTATTTAAAAGAGAAGTGAATTAAAATATAAGTTTTGATATGATAATTGAAGAAATAAAAAATATTAAAAGCACAAAAAAAGATTTGCGAAGTTTTGGTTTAACGATTGGAATTGCACTAATCATTATTGGTTTAATCATATTTCTGTTGAAAGGGAATATTAGTAAACTTTGGTTCGGTGGAGGTTTAATAATTATTCTTGTTGGATTAACCTTCCCAATATTATTACTCCCGCTTCAAAAATTCTGGATGGCTTTTTCAGTAATTTTAGGATGGGTATCTACACGAATAATTTTAAGTTTAATTTTTTATTTTGTATTAACGCCAACAAGGTTTTTAGCAAAGTTATTTGGGAAAAATTTTTTAATTCTAAAATTTAAAACGGAAGAAAAATCTTATTGGCAAAAACGAGTTAAGAAAGAATTTAATCCATCAGATTACGAAAGACAGTTTTAATCTCTTTTGGGTTAATTCCCCGGCCGCTTGCGGCGTATCTTGCTTTTGCTTTTTGGGGTTGATACCCCGTCCGCTTGCGGCGGGGTAGTTCATTAGAAACATGGAAATTGAATTATTAATTACTACAATATTTATAAAATCAATTAGTAATTGAGTTTTGGAATTTCATTTAGGAAAATCATGAGCAAATTATCAATACTTTCAGAACTTTGGCAATTCTTAAAAGTACGTAAGAAGTGGTGGCTGATGCCAATAATAATAATCCTTGTATTGTTAGGAGGATTGATTATTCTAACTCAGGGTTCGGCGCTTGCACCATTTATTTATGCGATATTCTAATTTCTTTTAATACTATTTAATTGCATTTGCAGTTTTTTAGCACCTGGAAAATTGGGATCAATTTCTAAGCATTGATTAATTATGTTTAGCGCTAAATTATATTCCTTCCTTAATACGTAAACACCAGCTAGGTTGTAGAGAACCTGCGTATCCTGACCATTGAATCCTAAACTTGTTTTAAGATATTGTAATGCATTCTCAGTTTTATCTCTGGATAGACTTATTATTCCCAACCATTTTGTGGTGAATGCAGTTTGTTCAATTTTATTATATTCAATTAAAAAATTATAAGCTAATTCGTATTGCCTAAACATCAACAATTGGTTAAGTGCAAAATCATAATACTCATTAATAAAAGGATACTGATCGGTTAGAACTCTAACCTCTTCAGCAAACAAAGAATAATTTTTATTCTTTAAGTAATATTGTGCTATATCTCTATGTGCTCTTTCCCAGGGAATTTTACCATCAACAACTTTTATCGCAACAGTATCAACATAAGTATGTAGTTTAATTATTTCATTTGGGGATTTAATTTGATTTTTATTTACAAATGGCCAGTCATTCTTTAAATATGCGATCCTAAAATTCCCAATTGTAGAATCAAGTTGCGAAAAATGATATTGATGAAGCACTATACTATCCTGCGTTTTATCCTGAAGATTTACCGGTTCACCTTTGGGTAGGAGATTTATTTCTTTCATTTTTTCAAAAAACAATCTCCCCAATATTTGATAACCAGATAATGTAGGATGGAGATGGTCGGTCATTAAATTATTGCCTACTATGCCATCAGGACTTATTGAATTGAAATATTTATCGACATCAACAACTGGGTAATTATAAGTTAGTGCAAGCTGATTTATAATTTGATTGATTTTCTCAGGTGCGCGAAAGCGAAGTGCGTCTAAATCTTTTGCATATCTAAATAAAGAATCGGCTTGTTTCCTATTGCCCATTTTTAATTCTGATTTTGCTTTTTCAAAAATATTTTTTGCTGCGGGTAAATTACCCTCTGTTGTAGAAATAAATGGTTCCTGATCTTTTAAATTATATGCTAACGTTCCAATTATTACTGGTACACTTGCTTTGTGTGTAATATTAAAAATATCATTCAGGTTATTCTCAAACTGCTTTATTCCTTTTTCAAATAAGCTGGAGTGAAGTGGAATCATTTGATCTTTTGCCATTCGAGCCATCAGTGTTCCGCCTTCAGTTGTTTCTTTTGGAGATGAAAATAAATTTGCAACCGACTTGATTGCATTCCTTAATAATTCTACAGATTTAAATTTATTTAACCAAAGAACAAAGTTTATAATTTCTCTTGAAGTTCCTAATGATTCCATTGAACCAACACCAAGAGCACCATAGTATTCATTGTGTCCGGTGTAAATTAATATTAAATCTGGTTTTTGTTCCAGCACACCTGGAAGCATATCTTTTAATGCATAAGAATTTATTGCAGACATACTTAGATTAATTATTTCTATAGTATTGTCAGGATAAAGAAGTTCAAGACGTTTTTTAATATAAACTGCAAAAGATCCATTTGGAAGAAATGGATAGCCCGCTGCACTGCTTTCCCCTAAAATAAAAACTCTAAACGCATTTGTTTTTTTTACTTTATCAAAAACATTTTGGTTGGAGTAAGGAATTCCCTTTGTAGAAAAAAAATATCTATAAGCAATTTGAGGATTGAGCATTATTTTATCATTAGTAATCTGAACCCATTGATTATAAGTGTTTCCGTAATTAAATATTTGTAGTGAAGTTTCAAGTATTATAAGAAATACAATTGGAATTAAAACAGGAACAGCATAAAACCATTTTGGATATTTAGAAGATTTATTTGATGCAAGAAAATCTTTTATAATTTTTTGAGAAATTTTTAATTCAGATGCTATTTTTTCAGTCGTCAATTTATTTCGATTCATTAAGATCCAATCTTTTTGCTTTTGGGTTAATTCCACTTTTTCTCCGGGTTAATAACTGCATTAAAATATTCTTGGATAATGTCAACGGTGAAATGTATTAAATAATTTCTACCTTTTAAAATAAAATATTCCGTTTTTACTTTACACTAAGTTTTGTTAAGTTATAAACACTAAAAAGTAAATAACTAGTATATTATAATGGTTATAAAACAAAATCATCTTTCGAGATGGAGGTATCATGAGATATAAGCTACATTTTTATCTTTCCTTTCTTATGCTTCTCCTAATTTCTTCTACAAATCTTCCTTATTACCTTGGAACTACAGGTAAAATTTCAGGACGGGTTACAGATATGACAAATGGCGAGGGAATTCCATTTGTAAACATTGTTGTAGAAGGAACATCATTTGGAGCAGCATCAGATGTGAATGGATATTTTAATATTATTAATCTTCCGCCGAATGTTTTTACAATTAAAGCTACAGCAATTGGTTACAATCCTGTAACTATTTCTAATATTAAAGTATCAATCGATCTAACTACAAATGTTGATATTCAAATGTCAGAAACCAGTATTACGCTTAAGTCGGATGTGGTTATTGTTGCTCAACGACCACTCATTCAAAAAGATCTGACAGCTTCAACTTCAATTGTTGGAAATGATTTAATAAAAGAACTTCCTGTAACTGATGTGGGTGATGTTCTTCAATTGCAGGCAGGTATTGTAAACAGTGGCGGTGGTTTACACTTGCGTGGTGGCAGAAGCGGTCAAATAGCTTTTCAAATTGATGGCGTTCCGGTAACAGATGCTTACGATGGAAGCAACGTTATTGATGTTGCAACAAACTCAATTCAGGAATTACAAGTTGTAAGCGGTGCATTTAATGCCGAGTATGGGCAAGCGATGTCTGGTATTGTAAATATTGTTACTAAGGATGGTGATAATACTTTAACTGGTAGTGTACAGGCTTATGTTGGTGATTATGCTTCGAATAAAAAAGAAAAATTTTGGTACATTGAAAATATCAATCCGGTTGCCATAAGAAATTTTGAAGGAAGCTTAAGCGGTCCGATTGTCAAAGATCAATTATATTTCTTTTTAAATGGACGATATTTTTATAATACTGGTTACTTGTATGGAAGGCAAACTTTTCTAACTACAGATAAAGCAATTGAACGACCAGGTTCTAATGGAAGCGACTTTATTATTACTCAGAGTGGTGATAGTAATAAATATGTTCCAATGAATCCCAACGAAAGAATATTTGCGCAGGGTAAACTTACCAGCAGGTTATTTACTGGTGTTAAATTAAGTTATAATTACATTATTGATTTACAGAATTATAAAGATTATAATGGAGCAAACCGGTTAACACCTGATAATAATAAGCAAAGATTTAGAAAAGGTTATACTAATACACTTGCCTTAAATCATGCACTTTCTGCATCAACTTATTACACTCTTAATTTATCATACTTCTTTAAGGACTATCGAGACTATTTATATAAAGATATAAATACAAATGATCCAAACAATCCAACCCAATATGTAAATAATGATATTTTAAAAACACCACCATATAGTTTTAATATTGGTGGAACAGATTGGAGTAGATTTACAAGAAACACGAGCACTATCGGTGCTAAATTGGATTGGACAACTCAGCTTACTCAACAATTAAATATTCAATTTGGAATTGATGCCAAGCAGCATCAATTGTATATGCATAGCATTACTTTAATTCCAGATAGGAATGAAGCAGGCCAATTTATAATGTCCGTTCCACCTATCACGTCCGATCAGAATAATGAGTACTTACATAAACCACAGGAAGGTTCATTTTATATTCAATCCAAGCTGGAAGCATTCAACCTTATTTTTAATCTTGGTGTTCGCTTAGATATATTTAATCCTGATGGCAAGATTTTATCTGATCCAACTGATCCAACTATTACTTCACCATTAAAACCTGCAAACAGATTCCACGATCTTAATGGTAATGGTGTTCAGGATTTGGGTGAAACAGATGTTACACTTGCAGAACGCCAAGCATATTGGTATAAAGATGCAAAAGTAAAATATCAATTTAGCCCGCGTATTGGTTTGGCTTTTCCTATTACTGCCAAAGGTGTAATTCACTTTTCCTACGGACATTTCTTGCAATTACCTCCTTACGAACTTATGTATGAAAATCCGGAATTTGAACTTGGTACTGGTTCCGGTATACAAGGTACTTTTGGAAATGCAGACTTGAATCCGCAGAAAACAATCAAAGGTGAAATTGGATTGCAGCAACAGATTGGTGACGATATTTCTATTGATCTTACAATGTTCTTTGAAGACTTTAGAAACTTAACTGGAACACAATCTGATGAAATACTTGTCCACGGAAGAAGCAGAAGTTATTTCAAATATGCAAATTCCGACTTCGGCTTTTCTAAAGGATTTATTGTAAAGTTTGAAAAAAGATTTTCCGGTGGACTTTCTACAAACTTAGATTATACTTATTCAGTTACAAAAGGTAATGCATCAAATCCGCAGGATGCCAGAAATGCAATTGCAGCCGGGGCGTTACCAGAAACATTTATCGCACCGTTAAACTGGGATCAGTCGCACACTTTAAATATTTCAGTAGCATACACTGAAGCCAGGGATTGGGGATTTTCAATGATCGGAAATTTTTATTCTGGTCAACCTTTTACTCCGGGTGTTAACAAAAATACAATTATTTCCCAGAATGGTTTTCCCAGAAACAGTGAAAACAAACCGACTATTTTCAATTTAGATTTACGATTATATAAAGATATTCCATTTGGAAATACTACTATTTCGCTTTTCCTTAAAGTATTTAATCTGCTCGATCTGGATAATGCTACTGGTGTTTACGATAATTCCGGAGATCCGGTATTTACTTTTGATATTGTCGATGCCAGAAAAATTCAACCAAAGCGATTTTATAATACTTTAGTAGATTACTACAATAATCCTACAAACTTTTCTGAACCAAGAAGAGTTGAATTTGGATTATCTTATAATTTTTAACAAGGGTTAAATATGAGCAAAAAGAATTTTATCAAACTTATTTTAGGATTGTTACTTTGTAGTTCCTTCACAGTGGCACAAAGAAGAAGCAATCCTTCTGACTATACACCCTGGACAGGAATCCATGACGGAAATCGAATAAGAATTTCCTTTCATGATGATGGACAGATATCAGGCTTTTTATCTGGTGTTGATGTACGTGGTGAATGGCCTAATGGAAGCGGAGAAAATTATATTGGTGATTTAATTCCACTAATTGGAGTTGAATTTATTAATAAACTTGGAGATACATTACATTCAGTTTCTATCTCGCGTGGTCCTCGCAGCCATGAGTCTGAAGAAAGACATCCAAGGGATAACCATTTTTGGGGTTTCAATCCAAGACCAGGTTTCCGTAATAATGCCTTGGATATTGGAAAACAATCTCCGGCAATGAGTCATTTGGATTACACCTGGCCCACCGAAGGTTGGAACGATCCGGTAGCTGCTAATTGGAAAGACGATAAAGGTGCAACCCAGTGGTTCGGTTATTTTGGGCGAGGTATTAGAATTAGAGATGGTGAGGAAAGTGTTTATGAAGCAGATGACCAATGGGATGATGAATTTAACTTTAAAAATTTTGATGAAGCACAAGGTGCTTTATTTTTACCAGATAGTTTGGATGCAACACGCCACGGAATGGGATTAACAATGCGTGTTCGGGGATTCCAGTGGTCTAACTTTCTTGCCGAAGATGTTTTATTCTGGCTCTTTGCTATTACTAATGAAGGAACTACAATTTACAGAAAAGCAGCTTTTGGTAATGTTGTTGGTACTCTTGCTGGCGGTGATGGTGATAGCGGTGATGATCTTGGCGACTTCTATCCTGAAGAGTCAATTACATACTCATATGATGCTCCTCCGGGAATTGGAAACCATGGACAGAAAGTTGGTTATGTAGGTTATGCATATTTGGAATCACCAAGCAATTCCCTTGATGGAATTGATAATGATAATGATTCCAAAGATGGAAGCTCACCTCGCTTTGTACAAGCAGATTTTGATTCAGTAACTTACCGTGCAGGTGATCAGGTTGTTCTTATAAATCCCAAAACATATGAAAGAACACTTCACCAAATTAAAATTGGTGGTATTGATACTGTTTTTTCTATGGGAGTAATGTTTACTATTAAACCGGGCAAGTATTTCCGGGAAGGAAATATTGCCAGGTACCAACCCACACCAAATGGTCAAATTGCTATACCAGACACTAGTGCCTATGATGGAATAGACAATGACCTGGATGGCTTGATTGATGAAAATGAATCTATAAATTATAAAACTAGAATTTTAAAAGGTAACGATCCAGTTAAGTACAGAAACTATATTACCGGCGCTGGAATGAGTGATCTTTTGATTGATGAAAAAAGAGATAATGATATTGATGAAGATGGTGATTGGGATCCCAAATTTGATGACGTTGGAATTGATGGTTTAGGTCCTTATGATAATGATTATCCCGGTGCTGATTTTGGTGAAGGAAATGGTCGTCCGGATCAAGGTGAACCAAATTTCGGAAGAGTTGATCCACACGAATCAGATCAGATTGGACTTACTTCATTTAACTTTTTTAATCTAACAGTTGCTCCGGATATGCGTGATGATGAAGGTTTGTGGAATAGAATGAGCCCAGGTAGATTTGATGTAATCCCACCAATTCCACAGGATGGTGATTTTATTTATGCATCAGGATATTTTCCATTGCTGCCATCTAATGGAGATCCGAACGTAAAACAAATTTTTTCTACTGCTTTATTGTTTGGTGAAGATTATAACGATATAGTTGCCAACAAAAAAATTGTTCAGCAAATTTATGATCAGGGATATAAATTTCCAGAAGCGCCAGTAGCACCAAGAATAACTATAGCTGATGACGATGGAAAGGTTGTTCTTTACTGGGATGGCGCACCTACCGAAACTTCTCGGGATTTTATCACAAAGAAACAAGATTTTCAGGGTTACAAAATTTATCGTGCAACAGATATTACTTTTCAGGATGCAAGAGAAATTACAAACGCCCAGGGAAATCTTTCCTTCGATAAACCACTTGCTCAATATGATTTAATTGATAGTGTGAAAGGATATTTTTATCCAAGCCAGCGTTTATTAGAGCAAGCTGGTGGAACAACATTCTGGTTAGGCAGCAATACTGGGATTGTAAACAGGTTTGTAGATTCAAATGTTGTCAAAGGGCAAACTTATTATTATGCTGTTTGCGCCTATGATCAAGGTGAAGCTGCGTTGGATATTTTCCCATCAGAAAATTCTAAACAAATCCGACGTGCGAATACCGGCGAAATTATTACTGCTGTTAATACTGCTTATATTACACCGGGTGCAAGACCAGTAGGTTACAGCAAAGCAAAATATTCTGATTTACAAAAGTCACCTAACTTTATAGGTACTGGTGATGTTGAAGTTGAAATTATTGATGATAAAGCTATACGAAATGGTTTTTCTTATGAAATTGCATTCCAGGATACTGGTGTTCAATCTTATACTACTAATTGGTCGTTAATAGATTTGCAAACTCCGGATACAGTTTACATACCTCTAACCAAAGAAACAAAGATTGTAAATCCAACAGAAACATTGCAACTTCCTGTTGGTACAGACACAATTTTTGTTAATAAACTTGCACACAAAGTAACTGGTGATACTTACACAGCACCTTATGATTCGCTGGTTGCCCGATCCCAGGTGTTCCTTGGTAATACACCTATTCAACATGGTTATAGAGTTTTGCTTTATAATGATGCTGTTATTAAGCAAGATACCGGTAATTCCAAGTTTGAAGGCATTGGTGGTGATCCTGCTCCGAAATATAACTTTACTGTTCTAAAAGATGTAACTAATCCACAGAACAATGGAACAATAGTACCAAGTGATTATCAGGTGGAATTTTATAATACTATTGTTGATACCTCTGTTGCAGATACTTTATTTCCGAAAAGCAGATTGTCAAATAGGTTTCCTGCTCAACCGGTTAAATTTAAGGTTAAAAACCTTACAAGAAATGAGTATATAGATTTCTTCTATGGAACATCCGGTGTTTTAACAACGATTCATTCTATTTTCTTTAAAGAGCATATTCTTGGTAAATACATAAGAACGTGGAAGGTAGATATAAGTTATTCGTTACCAAAAATTCCGTTAGAAACGCAAGGCAAGCTAACACTTTCTACATTAAAACCTTTTAATCATTCAGACCGGATTAGATTTAAGATGAAAGGTTCAGAAATAGAAAACTCGCTTGCAAAATCTCAAATGGATTTAATTAAAGTTGTTCCCAATCCATATATAGTTACTCACGAAGCAGAAGCTCGTTTGTTATCAACACAAACCAGCGGGCGCGGGGAAAGGGAAATAAGATTCACTCACATTCCCCCGGGTTCAAAAATATCAATTTTTACTGTACGAGGCGAACTGATTAAAACATTGCACCACATTGATCTTTACGTTGGTGATGTTTATTGGAATTTACGTACAGAAGAAAATATTGATGTTGCTTATGGTGTATATGTTTATGTAGTTGAGGCTGAGGGCATTGGTAAAAAAATCGGCAAGTTTGCCCTAATTAAATAATTGGAGACAACACTATGAAAAAAATAATATTAATAAATTTTTTACTGATTGGCTGTCTGATTGGGCAAAATAAAGTTGGTTCTACCGCTGCACCTTTCTTAAATATTGCAGTTGGACCACGCGCAATTAGTATGGGCAGCGCATTTGTTGCTACTGCTAACGATGTAACTTCTTTATATTATAATCCTGCTGGTGCTTCGCGACTTAACAGCAACGGCGCATATTTTTCACATTCCCGATGGTTTGCAGACATTAATTATAATTGGGCGGGAGCCGTTCTAAATATGGGTGATATGGGTGCTGTGGGTTTGAGTTTAACTTATTTGGATTATGGTGATATGGAAGTTACTAACCTTAATGAACCTGATGGAACTGGTGAATTCTTTAATCCATATGATTTATCTTTTGCTTTTACTTATGCGTATAATTTAACAGATAGATTTTCAGTTGGCGGTACTGTTAAATATGTAAATCAAAAAATCTATAACTCATCTTCAAGTGCCGTTGCAGCGGACTTGGGGGTACTTTTCCTATCGGATATTTATGGTTTACGAGTTGGTGCAAGTATTTCCAACTTTGGTACTGATATGAAACTTGATGGAAAAGATCTTTATGTTCAGCACGATATTAACCGGAATATTTTCGGAAATAATGAACAGATTCTTGCCAAGCTTAATACTGATTCTTATCCTTTGCCTCTAACATTCAGGATCGGTATTGCTATGGATGCAATTAATACAGATATGCATCGTATTACTATTGGCGCCGATGCCCTTCATCCAAGTGATAATTCTGAATCATTAAATATTGGTGGTGAATACAATTTTATGAAAATAATATCTTTGCGTGCTGGTTATAAAGCGCTATTCCAGGATCAAAGTGAAGAAGGTTTAACGTTAGGCGCCGGACTTAGTTATGAGTTTAATTCCGGAGTGGGATTGATGGTGGACTACGCCTATCAGGATTTTGGAATACTAAAATATACACAGCATTTTTCATTAGGAATAAAATTTTAATTCCCGGATGAAAAGGAGAAAATAAAAGGATATTTTATTTCGGAAAGTTGAAGGATATAAATTTGGTCTTTACCTATTTTATCGAAAGAGTTATTAATGGTATTATTCTGGAAAGATGAATTCTTTAATTAGTCTTCAAAATATGTTCAATACTTTGTTCCTTGAAAATAATATGAAACAATGAAATGTTATTTGTCTTTTTTGCATTTTGAAATTAGATAAGTTCCCAATAAAGACTAAAATATTTTCTGTAAAAAGTTCTTTGCAGAAAACAAAATTTATTTTATTTTACACTTAACTTTTTATAAATAAATCAGGAGGAGCTCTATTATGATGAAACGTATTCTATCTATTTTTACTGTATTGGTTATGTTTGTTTCAATTAGTAATGCACAATGGACGAATCAGGGTGCATGGCCTAATGCAAGTTTGCTTGGTGATGGAAGTCATGGAATTGCTGTTGATCCGGATGGTAAAGTTTGGAATCAAACTTTTTCTCCAACAAAACTATGGACGGGAACAGATACCATTGTTGTTCGTCAAATTTTGGTATTTAATGCAGATGGAAGCCCCGCATCATTTTCACCTATTTGGCGTGGTACTATTAACGGGGTTGTGGATACTTTAAAAGGAAGCAATGTACGTGGTATGCGAAAGGACCTCGATGGAAATATTCTTTATGTAGATGGATTGAAAAATATGTACCGGTTTAATTATAAAACCGGGGAAATGATGAATAAAGTTAAACTGGGTGATAACGGATTGGCTACTTCGCCTCTATGCCCTGCAGTAGATGCGGCTGGCAATATTTTCGTGGGTGGTGTTGTTGCACCTGCTCCAGTGCTGGTTTACGATAAAGATTTCAACTATCTATATAATGCTCTTGATGCTTCCCAAGGTTATGCAAGAACAATGGAAGTATCCGCAGATGGCAACACAATATACTGGTGCTCTTATACTTTAGCAGGTATTTATATTTATCATCGTGCAGATGAATTTTCTGCTTATGACTCTGTTGGGTTAATCCCTGGTTTTAAAACTGAATCCATTGTTTGGCATCCAGTTACAAAACATCTTTGGGCTTCTGGTGGTTCATGGTTTTCTCCTGCTGGCGCATTAAGTGCAACATATCAACTATCAAACAATACATGGTATGAATTGAACCTGGATAATATGACAGTGACAGATAGTATGAAATGGATTTATACAACACCCGATAGTCCGGATGAAAGACCTCGCGCAATTGATTTTAGCCCGGATGGTAAGACTGCCTATGTTGGATGTTTTGGTACAAGTGGATACCCACTAATGCAAAAAATTATCTACACTGGAACAGGTGTTGAAAAAGTTTCTGACATTGTTACCAAGTATGAATTAGGACAAAATTATCCAAACCCATTTAACCCAAGTACAACAATTAAGTTTAGCGTGCTTGAAACTGGATTGGTTACTTTAAAAGTTTATAACACACTTGGTCAGGAAGTTGCAACCTTGTTGAATGAAGTTAAAGGTGCGGGTATTTACGAAACCAATTTTGATGCTTCTAAATTAACAAGCGGAACTTATATTTATACGATTACAACTGCAAACTTTTCTTCATCAAGAAAGATGTTGCTTATTAAGTAATTTTTAGCATTTACTATTTTTAAAAGCCGGTTTATCCAGCCTGTTTTAGGCAGGAATGTAACCGGCTTTTTTACTTTAAATACTAGTAAACCTTTAATGCGACATAAATAAAATTCATCATTTAATTGAGACAAAATCCAATTTATATCCAGCAAGGTATACTAAAATTATTACTAACAAAAGTAAGTCTAAAAGTCGCAATGCCTAATTCAAATTAAAAGTTGATTCTTTTATTATCTAAATTTTTGATTAGGATATTATTTGAATTATTTACTATCTTTACACTGAATTTAAGAGGGGTAAACGTTGGAAGGATATATATTATTGCTTTAATTAATTATTAATATTTTTTAAAAAAGGGTTTGTAAAAAACAAAAATTATTCTATTTTAGCACTAACGATTCATAAACAATTAGGAGGAGTTCTATAATGATGAAACGTATTCTATCTCTTTTTGCACTTTTGGTTCTGTTCGCTTCAATTAGTCAAGCTCAGTGGACAAACCAGGGTCCTTGGCCCGATGGTAAAATTTCGGACCTTCATGGAATTGCTGTAGATCCTGATGGTAAGGTTTGGGCAGCTCCATATACATTTACCGTTGATAGTCTTGTTGGACCACCAACTAGATATCTTAAACCCATTTTTGTTTACAATCCTGATGGAACAGAAGCATCATTTTCACCAATTAAATTTCTTACAATTGGTGGCGTTGTAGATACTTTAAGATATTCCTGCCGCGGTATGAATGCCGATGCAGAAGGGAATATTCTTTTTGTGGATGGCTTTTGGAGTATGTATAAAATCAATTACAAAACTGGAGAAGGAATGCTAAAGTTAGCAGGCGACCTTCCTTGGTCTCCAACTGCTCCTGTTTCAGATGCTGCTGGTAATATTTATGTTGGCGCTGTTTTAGGTGGAAATCCTGTTCAAATATACGATAAAGATTTTAACTTTATTCAAAATGCTGTTGATGTCATTCCAGATTATGGTAGAACATTGGCAGTCAGTTCTGACGGCAATACATTGTATATACCAAGGTTTGGTAAGAAATTAACTTACGTATATCAACGTGCCGATGAATTTTCAGCATATGATTCTGTCGGTGTTATATTTGATGGTGGTATGACCGAATCGATGACATGGCATCCAATCACAAAAAATTTGTGGGCAAGCTGCGGTTCTTATTTTGATAAACCAACCAAACCCCCATATACTCCAAATTCATGGTATGGTTTAAACCTTACTTCAGGTGTTCTTACAGATAGTTTTTATTTAGCACCTTCAACTGCAACACCAGAAAATGAAAGACCACGTGGTATTGCCTTCAGTCCTGATGGAATGACAGCATACGTAGGAACATTTGGTGGAAGCGGAATGCCGTTTATATCAAAATTCACAAAAGGCGGCGGTGCAGCAATTCCTGTTACATTCCAGGTTGATTTATCTGTTCAGGAAGCACTTGGCAATTTTACTCCAGGTACCGATCAGGTTGTGGTACGTGGTAGCTTCCAGATAGATGCTGGCGATGCTGCTGATTGGGCTGGTACAATGTTCACATGTACAGATCCAAATGCTGATAAAATTTATACTGTTACTGCAAATTTACCAGATGCTAAAGCAGGAACAGCTTATGCATTTAAATTTGTTATCATTAAAGGTGGTACCGACAATTGGGAAGGTATTTCTGATAGACCATTTACATTAACCGGTCCTACCCAAACTCTTGACGTCGTATTTTTCAATAATGTTGATAAAGTTGGCAAAGAAATCGACGTTACATTTTCTGCTAATATGGAATATGAAATAGTTTCCGGTCGTTTTAATACTGCTACCGATACTATGACTGTTAGAGGAAGCTTTAACGGATGGAGCGGTACTGATTTAATGTCACCAAATCCAACCAGTCCAAATTTCTATGAAATTACAAAGAAATATACTGTTGCTGCTGGTGAAACTTGGAATTATAAATATGCCTGGATTTACGGAGCAGGCGGTGTAAATTGGGAAGGCGATCCTAACAAGACCTATACCTTTACTCAAGATGATTTAAATGCTGGTTCTGCATTTATTGAACGTACCTATAATGACAATACTCCAGAAACAATTACTAATTTCCCTGTTACAGTTAAATTCCAGGTAGATGTAACTAATGCAGTTTCTTCAGTTACAGGTAATGCATTTACATCAGTTGATAATGTATTTATCGCTGGCGCTGTTCCTCCACTAAAATGGCCTGGTGGTGGATGGCCCGATGCTGATTTAGCATTAGTTCATTTCTTATATGATGATGCTACACATGGCGATAAAGTTGCTGGTGATAAAATATGGACAGTTGATTTAGTGTTCCCACAGTATTCACCTTTACGTATACAGTACAAATACGGTGCTAACTGGGGATTACCTTCAAATACCGGTGCTAATGATAACGAATCATCAGTAGGTACTGATCACTTTATCAACCTTACACCTCAATTAACAACTGCCGAAGTTCTGAATATTTGGAGTACGATGGGTGATACACCTCTTGGTGTTGAAAAATTACCAGAGCTTCCAGTTAAGTATGAATTAGCTCAAAACTATCCAAACCCATTTAACCCGAATACAACTATTAAGTTTAGTGTTTTGGAAAGTGGTATGGTTACTTTAAAAGTTTACAATTCTCTTGGACAAGAAGTTGCTACATTGTTAAACGAAGTAAAGAGTGCTGGTGTTTATGAAACTAATTTTGATGCTTCAAAATTAACCAGTGGTACTTATATCTATAAGATCACAACACCTCAATTCTCTTCTACAAGAAAGATGATGTTAGTAAAGTAATTGTAAGCAAGTTACTTTTTATTAAAGCCGATCTGACCAGCCTACTGCAGGCAGGAATATGATCGGCTTTTTTTGTTTAAGGGAATTTTAATATGGTAAGAAAATTAAATAACAGGCAAAATAAAACCGGGCAAATAAAAAAAAGAATTCCGGTTCCACAAAAACCACCCAAGATTGAACCAATTAAAAAGAAATATAAACGGGCAGAAAAGAAAAAGTTAATAGAAAAAGTAGCAGAAGAGTAATGCCCAAAACTTCAATCATAATTTCTTTCTATAATAAAATTGATTATTTGAAACTAGTACTTGCCGGTTTGCAGCGGCAATCATTCAATGATTTTGAAATTATTATTGCAGATGATGGTTCCGATCAGAATTCCGTTAAAGCAGTTGAAAATATTAGCCGAAAAATG
This sequence comes from Ignavibacteriales bacterium, assembly GCA_026390815.1. Lineage (NCBI taxonomy): Bacteria > Pseudomonadati > Ignavibacteriota > Ignavibacteria > Ignavibacteriales > Ignavibacteriales bacterium. Next base: position 27,107 of record JAPLFH010000054.1, read on the forward strand.
AATTATCAAATGATTCATCTTTGGCAGGAAGATAAGAAATTCAGAAAGAATAAAATCTTAAATAAAGCAATTGTTGCAAGCAATTCTGATTATTTAATTTTTATTGATGGTGACTGCGTTCCGCATAAAGAATTTATCCGGGAGCATTTTGTGAATAGGGAAGACAATGTTTGCTTAACAGGCAGAAGAGTAAATCTTTCGGAAAGATTAACTAATATTGTTTCAGAGGAAAAAATCCTAAATGGTTATCTTGATAAAAATATTTCTAAATTAATCTTTGATGGATTATTTGGGAAATCGGTTGATATTGAAAAGGGATTTTACTTCAAATCGAAATTACTGAGAAAAATATTTAATAAAAAGAAACGAGGAATTTTAGGATGTAACTTTTCAATTTATAAAAAAGATATAATTGCCATAAACGGTTTTGACGAAAGATATGAAGCACCTTCGATTGGAGAAGATAGTGATGTTCAATTTCGATTGGAATTGAATTCAATAAAAATAAAATCATTAAATAATATTGCTGTTCAATATCATCTATATCATAAAATTCAGCCCCGTCCAAAAGAAAATTTATTGCTGTTCGAAAAAGTAAAGTTGAGCGAGCAATATTTCGCACAATTTGGAATAAACAAACCAGAATAAACTTTTTTCTTCCCCAACTTTGCTTAGTTGACCATTCTCACTAAATAAAGCAAAAACAAATAATACATAAATAAACGTTGTGTAATTCCATTAAATACCTTATATTTTTAGTGTATTAAATTATATACTTAATAAAATAAGGGATAACATGTTGGACGATATTGATATTAAAATCTTAAAAGCACTACAAGCTAATGGACGTGTTAAAAGAAATGAGATAGCTGAACAAATCGGACTATCAATTCCTTCCATTAGCGAACGCCTTCATAAGCTTGAAGAAAAAAAAATAATTGAAGGTTATTACACCAAGCTGAACAGAAAAGCATTTGGTTATGATATTATGGTTTTTATTTTAGTTTATATGGAATCATCCAAGTTTTACAAAGAGTTCATTCATAATGTAGAAAAGAATCCTCAGATACTTGAGTGCCATTCAATTTTAGGGCAAGGTTCTCATATTGTTAAAGCAGTTGTTAAAGATTCAGAATCACTTGAAAAACTTTTAGCTCAGATTCAATCGTGGCACGGTGTAACAAGGACAGTTACAAGTTTTACATTATCAACAGTTAAAGAAACTACAGTTTTGGATATTTAAATAAATTATAAACAAACAGGGAAAAGATAACATGGCAAAAGAAAAAGCAACTGGTTCTCCAGTTAGTAAAGTGTTGGATTTTATTAAATCTAACAAAATTAAATTTGTGGATTTTAAGTTTATGGATATGCCCGGACAGTGGCAGCATCTTACTGTTCCTCAGGAACAACTTGAAGCCGATTCATTTATTAATGGTTTTGGATTTGATGGCTCTTCTATCCGCGGCTGGAAAGCAATTAACGAAAGTGATATGCTGATTATACCAGATCCGACAACAATGTTTGTGGATTCATTCGTAGTAGAACCAACCATCAGTTTAATCTGCGATGTTTACGAGCCAGCAACAAAAGAAAAATATTCCAGGTGTCCGAGAAATATTGCTCAAAAAGCGGCGGCTTATCTGCAATCAACTGGAATTGCGGATACTGCTTATTTCGGTCCCGAAGCAGAATTTTTTGTGTTTGATGATGTTCGTTTCGATACGCAGGCGAACTCCAGTTACTATTTTGTTGATTCAATTGAAGGCAAATGGAACAGCGGAAGAGTTGAAAATCCTAACTTAGGTTATAAACCAAGATATAAGGAAGGATATTTTCCTGTTCCACCAACAGATGCGCTTATGGATTTGAGAAATGAAATGTGCGTGAATTTAATGAATGCCGGAATACACGTTGAAGCACAGCATCACGAAGTAGCAAGCGGTGGACAGTGTGAAATTGATCTGCGTTTTGAACCTTTGTTGAAAGCCGCCGATCAATTGCTTCTATTTAAGTATATAGTCAAGAATACGGCTAAGAAAAACAACAAGACGGTAACTTATATGCCTAAACCTATTGTTGGCGATAATGGAAGCGGAATGCACGTTCATACCAGTTTGTGGAAAAATGGTAAACCATTGTTTGCCGGAACAGGTTATGCCGGCTTAAGTGAAATGGCTCTGTACTTTATTGGTGGTTTGTTGAAACATGCTCCATCACTTTTAGCATTTACAAATCCTACTACAAATTCTTATAAACGATTAGTCCCGGGATTTGAAGCACCTGTTAATTTAGCATACTCACAAAGAAATAGAAGTGCGTCGATTAGAATTCCGATGTACTCCACAAGCCCAAAAGCAAAAAGAGTTGAGTTCAGATGCCCCGATCCTTCTGCAAATCCTTACCTGGCTTTCTCTGCAATTTTAATGGCAGGTTTGGATGGAGTTATGAATAGAATAGATCCAGGTAATCCGCTTGATAAAGATATTTACGATATGGAACCGGAAGAATTAAAAGATGTTCCTTCAACACCTGGTAGCTTGGAAGAAGCATTAAAACATTTAGCTGATGATCATGAGTTTTTAACCAGGGGTGATGTTTTTACCGAAGATGTAATTGAAACCTGGATTAAATATAAAATTAATAAGGAAATTAAACCGATGGCTTTGCAGCCGCATCCATATGAGTTCGCACTTTATTATGATGTTTAAATAGTTCGCCTCATTTTCCAAAACTCTGTGCATTTTTTTATGCGCGGAGTTTTTGGTGTTAAACTGAAAGTTTAATTTCATTTGTGCGCTTTGATTTAGGAAACTGACTTTTCAATCCATTTTGTACAAGAACGCCAGTACCCAAAATAATATCTTCAAATTTTACAACTTGCTGCCCTGGTAAACATGATTTTGTTTTAACGATTCCACCGTTCATATAATCTTTTAACTGGTTTTCATCTGAAAGCTGGAAAATATTTTTTGTAATTTCATCCGCTAAAAACTGAGCGGCAAAGGAATGCAGATGTGTTTTTCCATGTTTATCAAACAAACCAAGACGCGTACCTATCCTTGTGAATAAACCTGGATTTGCATCGTTCCAATTTTTATCAGTAAAAAAAATGTCATCACTTTTTAGCAAATAATTAAACTCCTGCCAAATATCTTTTCTAATACCGAATGTTTCACTCAAATTTTCTACAGCAGATGTTATCAATTTATTTTTATGGTTTAGTAATTTTAAGTTTGATTCCTTTAATTCCATTGGTTTTGATGATTCAACTTCTCCAATTTTTTTCATCTTGATAATAAAGAAACCATCAGAATCTACTTCCCATGGTAATATCCTTCTTGCTTTGGTTAATGCAGGATTTAATTTTTCTCCCTTATACGAAGTAAATGCTTCCTCTGATTTAATTGGCAATTCAATGTCCATAACTTCAAGAGGATATTTGTTTAGAACATGATTGAGCACTAACTCATTTTCCTCCGGAGTTAAAGTGCAGGTAGAATAAACTATTTCACCACCAATCTTTGCCATCTTGATTGCAGAAGTTAAGATCATTAATTGCATCTTTGTTAAATTCTCAACTCGTTCAGTTGACCACCAATTACTAACTTCACCCTTTTTTTGAACAACACCCAGCGCGCTGCAGGGCGCATCAACAAGAATTTTATCGAAGTAATTATGATAGATACGGTTTAACCATTCACCCCTGAACTGAATTACTCCAATGTTTATCAGGCTCATTTTATCAATGTTATGGATGAGCATTTTAATTCTATCCAGATTTGGTTCATTAGAAATTATTGTTCCTTTGTTGTTCATAAGATCGGCTATCTCGGTGGTTTTAGATCCTGGAGCCGAACAAAGGTCCAATACAATGTCATTTTCATTTGGAGAAAGAATTAAGGGAGGAACCATTGATGATTTACTTTGAACATAATATTTACCAATAATTGATTCCAACGTTTTACCAATTATCTCAACACCAGAAATAATTTTATAAGCGTTTGGTAATTCGTTAACTTTTTCTAATTGAATTCCATATTTGCTTAATCGATTTATAAGAAATTCATCTGGTAGATTGCTTTTTTTCAGTCTAATGTAAGTTGAGGGTTCGGTACTGACAAACTCGAAGTACTTCTTAGCAATGTTATCTCCATACAAGGAAGAAATATATTTAACAATGTTATCGCTCAGTTTTATCAAGTATGTTCAATTCCTTTAATATCTTTTTAAATTGAGAGAATTAAATATCTTGTTGGAAACTTCATAAAGATTTGCAGATTTGGGGAATTGCTTTTTGAACTCTTTTTCTATCGCTTTTAACTTCCCGTCAATTAATTTTTCATATACTTTTACTGCATTTTTTATTTCAGCTTTATCCTTGGGAATTGTTACCACGACGGATTTGTACCTATTTGAATATAAAATGTATTTTGCTATTGACAAATCATCCACCAACATTATTGAATTCCCGTCCTTATCCAAAATTTCGAACTTTCCAAACAATTCCTGACCTAAGACTAAATTTTTATCAGGTAGTTTAATTGTTGTGCATTCGATACTATCGATAAAATCATCTGGAAAATTTTTTATTTTTTCCGATGATAATTTGTTAACCCATTCGCTAATAAATTCTTGTCCAGTCATTGTCCCGTCAATTAGTCGGCTTCAATTTAATTAATTGAAGCATCAATCCAAAAGAATTTTCTTAAAGAACAATTGTGCGTTCAGTTATTTGTTTAATTAGAATATTTTTTTATATATAAATTGCAACTGGGGTGATCCATCCTTTGCAAAAAATCATTGATTACATTAAATTAAAATCAAAATATATTTTTATTGATCTAAAATAGAGGAGAGAAGAATTGAAAATTTTAGTCACAGGCGGCGCCGGTTACATCGGGTCTCACGTTGTAAGAATGCTTTTAGAAAAAAATCATGAAGTTGTTATCATCGATAACTTATCAAGAGGGCATATAGAATCTGTACCAGCAGGAGTTGAATTCGAACAAGTTGATTTACTTGATTCCAATAAACTTCAATCTGCAATAAGTAAACATCAGGTAGATGCTGCCATACACTTTGCTGCCTTTGCATATGTCGGTGAATCAGTTGAAAATCCCGGTTTGTATTATGCTAATAATGTAGTCGGAAGCATAAATCTGATTAACGCACTTCATAAGAATAATGTTAAGAAAATTGTTTTCTCTTCTACATGTTCACTTTATGGAAATCCTGAACGCGTTCCAATTTCTGAGGATGAAAGCTTGAAACCGATAAATCCTTACGCAAAAACAAAATTTATGATTGAACATGTTTTAAGCGATTTTGATACTTCGTTTAACCTAAAATATGCTGCGCTTAGATATTTCAATGCAGCAGGTGCCTCTTTTTCAGGAGAGATTGGTGAAAGCCACGATCCGGAACCACACCTGATTCCAATTGTGCTGCAGGCTGCTTTAGGAAAAAGAGAGAAGGTTTTTATTTACGGGGATGATTATCCTACCGAGGATGGCACCTGTATCCGCGATTATATCCACGTTTATGATTTGGCGGATGCACATGTAAAAGCTTTGGAATATTTAAATGAAAATAATAAATCAATAATTGTTAATCTTGGTACTGGGAATGGTTATTCTGTAAAAGAAATTATTGATGAAGCAAGAAAAATTACTGGCAAAGAAATTAAAGCAGTAATTTCTGAAAGGAGACCTGGCGATCCTGCCGTGCTTATTGCTGATAACAAAAAAGCAAAAGAAGTTTTAGGCTGGATTCCAAAGTATGGATTGAAAGAAATTATTTCAAGTGCGTGGGAGTGGCATAAGAATCCGAAATATTGATTTTTGAAATTTACATATCATAAAGACGTGTCATTTCTTATATTTGATCAACTTATTTTCAATAAAAAGATTCAGAGAAAAAAATGAAAGGAATAATCTTAGCCGGTGGCGCTGGTTCACGTCTTTATCCAACTACAAAAGTTTACAGCAAACAGCTTACAGTCATTTACGATAAACCATTAATCTATTATCCATTATCTATCTTGATGTTGGGCGGAATTAAGGAAATACTTATTATCTCCAACAAAGAGACTATTCCATTTTATAAACAACTTTTTGGTGATGGCTCACAGTTTGGTATATCGCTTCAGTATGAACTTCAGAATGCACCGAACGGAATTGCCGAAGCTTTTATTCTTGGTGATAAATTCATTGGCAGCGATCAAGTAACATTAATACTTGGTGATAACATTTTTTATGGCAAACTTGATTTCTTTTACAAAGCGATGCAACAGAAAGACGGCGCAACAATTTTTGGTTATCAAGTAACTGACCCGGAAAGATATGGCATTGTAGAGTTTGACATAGACGGAAATGCAATTTCAATTGAAGAAAAACCAGAAAAACCAAAATCGAATTACGCTGTTCCCGGTTTATATGTTTATGATAATATGGTGGTTGATATTTCGAAGAATCTAAAACCATCTCCACGGGGTGAACTTGAAATAACAGATGTAAATATTAAATATCTTGAAAAAGGTAAATTGAAAGTAGAAAAAATTGGACGTGGTGTTGCCTGGTTAGATACAGGAACACCGGAAGCTTTGCTGCAGGCATCTAACTTTTTTGGAGTTATAGAAAGCAGACAAGGATTGAAAGTAGCCTGTATAGAAGAGATTGCTTACAATATGAATTTTATATCTCAAATGGAGTTTGAAAACCTGGTTAATACAATTCCAAAATCGCTTTATAAAGATTACCTTCTGAAAATTTTAAAGGAAGGTTAAGCGATGGAGATTATTAAAACGGAATTGGATGGAGTGCTATTAATTCAACCGGATGTTTATCCGGATTCCCGCGGATTCTTTCTTGAATCATATAATAAAAAACGATATGAAGAAGCTGGTGTTAAAGAAATTTTTGTTCAGGATAATATTTCCAAATCTGTAAAAGGAACTATCCGCGGACTACATTATCAGGTTGGCGAATTTGCTCAGGGAAAATTATGCTACGTTCTTTTTGGAAAAGTTTTAGATGTTGCGGTTGATGTTCGGTTTAACTCACCAACTTTCGGGAAATATGCTTCGATTGAATTAACATCAGAGAAAAAAAATCAGATCTGGATTCCACCAGGTTTTGCTCATGGTTTTGCAGTACTTTCTGATGAAGCTGTTTTTTGTTATAAGTGTACCGCTCTTTATAGTAAACCAAATGAAAGAGCAATTCTTTACAATGATCCAGATATTGCTATTGATTGGAATATAGAAAATCAAATCGTTTCTGAAAAGGATTTACAAGCAAAACGGTTTAAAGAAATCGAGAAGGATTTTATATTCTAAATTTTTCCGAATAAGTGAATATTAAATAAAACCATCCTTTAGGATTATTTGTTTGTTTTGTGTTATTCTTTTGGGTAACACTTTTTATAGTATTCCTAAAGTAAATACAATCGCCTTATCGTTGTAATCATTTAGTGTTAAAATTAATTCCAGGTTAAATACGATTTGAACACTATATGTATGTAAAATTCTAATTCCAGTATTAGCTGTTAATTCAAATCCATCTGCTTTCTTTTTAATAAATCCATCACTATGTGAAACCCAGTGGAAGCCAAATCCACCACCGATGTATGGACAAATATCTTTCCTTGAGAATAAATATGAACTATAAATATTCATTGCAAATCCTTTCCGAATCCCAATTAACATACCTACTGCATAATCTTCAATTTCATAATCGAAACGTCCATCCAGTACAAAAACTCTATCAGAACTTTCATAACCATTTTGAGGATAAAGATAACCAAACGAAACTCCAAAATTTTTCTTAGAACTTCTTCTTACGGATTTATCAGATTCATTTGCCATGATATTCCCAACTTCCGCACCCTTTGTAATTGGTTCTATATCAACAACACTCTTAGCAATTCGTTTCATAACTACTTCCAGATCTTCAACTTTAGATGCAGTTATTTGATCAATTAAAATTTGCTTACCAGTTGAAACATTCATAAGAAAATACTGGATAATTATTTTTTCACCTAATGTTGCTAATTTACAACCAAAAACTTGAGAAGCCCCCAACTCTTTGCCGACTTTCAGGGCACATTCGCTATCAATACATTTGGTACTTGATAGCACTTCTCTAATTCGTTTGTCAGAAATAATTCCCAGCTTATTAAGTTTGTTGATTTCAAGCCGCAGAATCGATTCAGCAGTCTGAACAGAAATTGTATCAATCCCATTTGAATCAAAAGGCAGTAATGCTATTTTCTCCTGTTGAACTTCTTGTCCGTTTATTACGATTAAACCAAGGAAGTTGAAAAGCAGTAAGAATATGTTAGTCTTAAACCAATTCATTTTTGCCTATCAAAATTATTTGTGAAAAATATAGCGTATAATAAATAATAATTAACTAAACACCTAAAATTTTCTTATAATAATTTTCATATTGGGGAACGATAATATCTTTTTCAAAAACATTTACGGCGCGGTTGCGCGCATTTTGGGAAAAATCCTGATATTTCTTTTCGTTGCTTAAAAGATCTATTGCATATTTTGCCATTCTATCTGTATCACCAAACTCTGCAATAAAACCAGTTTCATTATGAATATTTAATTCTGGTAAACCACCAACACTTGAACTAATAACAGGAAGTCCACAGGACATTCCTTCGAGAGCTGCTAAACCAAAGCTTTCCGATTGCGACGGCATCAGGAATAAGTCGGAAGCACCAAGTATTTCTGCAAGTCCATCCTGTTTACCAAGGAAGTGAACATTCTTGTTCAAACCTAATTCTCTTGTCAGCATTTCACACTCACTTCTATCAGGTCCATCACCTATTAAAATAAGTTTACTTGGAATTTCTTTTTGCACTTTTGCAAATATTTTTATTACATCCTGTACACGTTTTACAGGTCTGAAATTAGAAGTATGGATAAGAATTTTTTCTTTGTTGGGGGCTATTCGTTCTCTAAATAAATCATCTTCTCTCGGTTTGAATAAATTGGAATCTATGAAATTATTGATAACAACAATATCTTTTTCAATATTGTAATTTGTTATTGTTTTTTCTTTTAGGAATCTTGAAACAGCAGTAACTCCGCAGCTTTCCTCAATGCTAAACTTTACTAATGGAAGGAATGAAGGTTCTAACCCAACAAGTGTTATGTCCGTTCCATGCAGAGTAGTTATTATTTTCAAATCTCCATTTGTTTTTCTGGAAATTTCCCTTGCAAGGTAGCCGCTGACTGCATGAGGAATTGCGTAGTGAACATGAATGAGATCCAGCTTTTCATAGCGAACTACTTCAATCATCTTACTTGTAAGTGCAAGTGTATATAGCTGAAACTCAAAAAGTGGATAATTGCTCATTTCAACTTCGTGAAAATAAATATTCTCTATAAAATTTGTAAGTCGGTGTGGCATTGCATAACTAATGAAATGAATTTGATGTCCTTTGGCGGCAAGAGCTTTACCGAGTTCAGTAGCTACAACACCGCTGCCACCATAAGTTGGGTAACAGGTTATTCCAATTTTCATAAAATACTTTTTTTGTTTTGAAATTATTGCGAAGTTCTGCTGTTAATATAATTCATTTATTTTTATTAATCACAATCGATTTATTTGCATTTCAACCAATAAGCAAATAACTCTACATTTAACTAAATTTGAAAGCGCATAAAAAATAATTTATCGCTGAAGATTATTCAAATGAAGTATTTATTAATTGGTCATTCGGTGGAAGATCATATCCACATTAGTGAAAAGGAGACTGTAAGCCCAGGTGGAATATTTTATTCAGCACTCGGACTTTCAAATTTTGTTGAACCTGATGATGAAATTTTTCTTTTAACGGCGATTGATAAGAAAACAGAAAATTTGTTTTCATCTTTATACAAAGAATTAAACCAGGTTTATTTTCAGTATGTTGAAAATATTCCAAAGGTTCACTTAAGGATTTTAGAAACCACTGAGCGATGTGAGTATTATGAGAATATATTACAGAACCTTGATGTGAGGAACATAAATTCTTTAAATGAATTTAATGGAATTCTTATGAATATGATTACTGGTTTTGATGTTACTTTGCAGGATCTAAATTTTATAAGAAAGAATTATACTGGATTAATTTACCTGGATATCCATACTCTTTCCCGTGGACTTGATGAAAAGAATCAAAGGTATTTTAGACCAATACCAAATATGGAAGGCTGGATTTCCGCTGCTGACATAATTCAAGTGAATGAACACGAAATATTTACTTTAAGTAACAAGAAAACTGAATTTGAAGCTGCAAGAGATATACTTAAAATTGGATTGAAATATTTAATTGTTACTAAAGGAGGATTGGGTGCAAGAATATTTTGGATTGAAGATAATGAGTTGAGATCTCATTTCATTTCAGCAATAAAAATAAATTCCATAAATAAAGTTGGATGCGGAGATGTTTTTGGATCGCTATTTTTTAATTATTTTATTAAACATCAAGATTTTCAAAAAGCTCTAACGCTGGCTAATACAGCAGCCGGGTTTGCAACATCCTATTCAAATATTAACGAGTTTAAGAAACTAAAAGATGATACATTCGCACGATTTAATTAAAAGAAGAATTTTGATAACCGGTGCTAACGGAATGCTTGGACAAAGACTGGTTAAGTTTTTTCTTTCACAAAAAAATACTGAATTACTCCAAACATCACTGGAACCTGATAGCTGCATTAAAGAAGTTAATTACTTGTCTTGCGAACTGACAAAAAGAGATAGCGTAAAGAAAATGATTTTTGATTTCGTCCCGGATGTAATTATCAATACTGCTGCATTTACAAATGTAGATCTAAGTGAATCTGAAAGAGAAACAGCATGGAAGGTTAATGTGCATAGTGTAGAATACCTTGCCGAAACTTCACGCATTATTGATGCACACTTAATTCATATATCCACTGATTATGTGTTTGATGGAATTAATGGACCATATACTGAAAATGATATTCCTAAACCAATTGGTTATTACGGACGAACAAAACTTGCGAGCGAAAACGTAATAAAATTAATCAGTACGAGTTATACAATAATAAGAACAAATGTACTTTATGGTTCAGTCGTTTATGGTAGAGCGGATTTTGTAAGGTGGGTGGTGGCAAATTTGCGTGATGGAAAAGTAATTAGGATTGTTACAGATCAAATTAATAATCCAACTTTTACTGATGATGTTGTTGGAGCAATAAATTGCATTATTGAATTTGAAAAACAAGGTATATATAACATAGGTGGTGCAGAGTTATTATCGCGTTACGATTTCACGCTTCGGATAGCTGATTATTTTAAGTTAGATAAAAATTTGATTATCCCGATTAAAACTGAAGTTTTAAAACAACCAGCATCCCGTCCCTTAAAATCTGGTTTGGTGAATTTAAAAGCTGAGACTGAACTTAACTATAAACCGCGTACTATTGAAGAAACATTTTATTCGATTAAAAAAGAAATAGGATTATAAAAAAATTATCTATTGGATTTGTTAGTTGATGTTCAATATTTTTATTTGTAAATAAGAAATGATACTTCCTTGAATAATATTTAAGTTTAAGAAGCAATTTATTTACTGAATGATAATTGTTGACTAAAAAATGTTTACTTCAAATTGGGTGCTTAGCTCAGCGGTTTAGAGCGTTCGCCTCACACGCGAAAGGTCATAGGTTCAAATCCTATAGCGCCCACAATCTTCGTTTACATGGAGATTCTGTAATTATTATTTAACGAATTATAAAAAGGCTCTTAATTTATAAATAAAAACTAAGATTAAGCGTTATTAAAGAAATTTCAGAATATTTTTCTTTGTATTTATCAAAAAAGCAACTTTAGAAAGAAAAACAATATTTGGGAAATAAAGCTGGAATTTACTTTCAATTAAGGGTTTTTTTATGTTTATCCGACCCTGGTTAAGAGGATTTATTAAGCAAAAGTGAAGACATTCAAAATTATTTTCATTTTATTTGAATTATTTTTAAACTGCTATTGATTTTAATAAAATAAGTCTATAATTTCACATTGAGCGTTGACAGGTATCCCCCTTAAATAAGCAACTCCCCATGTTTATTTAAATTACCTTCAGCGCTCTTTTTTTATCCATTTCAAAGCATTCATAATTCTGGCAATATCCTAACTTGATAGATACTTTTTACTTGAATCATTAAATCCTTCAATAAGAAAATTACCTTGAGGGTTGAATGAGTTGAAAAAAAACTTTCTTGACGATTTTAGAATTGCCGAACTAAATAGATAATCTCGAAATACACGAACAGGAAATGGAGGGAAAAATTGTGTTTCTTTTTCATAATTAAATACTCTTCAATGCTTCTCAATGATGCAAAAGTTACTTAGATATTTTTATTTTTTAGGCAATGTAAAGGAAAAAGTAGTTCCTTTACCAACAACACTTTCTACCCATATTTTACCATTTTGTTTTTCAACCATTTCCTTACAAATAGATAATCCCAATCCGGTTCCTTTTTCATTTTTAGTACCAAGAGTGGAATATCCAGCATCGATATGGAATATTTTATCCATAGCATCTGCGGGAATTCCTTGACCGTTATCTATTACAGAAATCTCAATGAAATTATCTTTTTCTTTTGCTTCTATAATTACTTTACTATTTGGATAACTAAATTTTACGGAATTTGAAATTAGATTTTGCAGAATAGAAAAAAGCATATTCTGATCCGCTAACACTTGAAACGATCTATCAATTAAAATTAGTAAATCAATGTTCTTATTTGAAGCATTAGTTTTAAATAAGTTTTTTACATTTTGAGTAATCTCAAACAAATCTATTCCATCAAGCACAAAATCCATTTTATCGTTCTGTAGTATAGACCAACTTAAAAGATTTTCTAACAAATGAAACTGATTCTTAAGCTGGGTGTTAAAATCTTTAGCGAAAATTTTTATTTCTTCCGTTGAAAGTGAATCAATATCATTTTCAAAAAGCTCTGCTATAGATAACAACGGATGAAAAGGACTTCGTAAATCGTGTGCAATTATTGAAAAGAATTTATCTTTTGCTGCATTAGATATGCTAAGTCCTTCAGCATATTTTTCAAGCTGTAATTCTGCTTGCTTACGCTCAGTGATATCGATAAATGATGCAATGATTTTTTGATTGCTTTGAATTAGAGCGATAGACATTAAACCATGTCGTATATCGCCGTTTTTTTTATAAAATTTAAATTCAAATTTTTCGGGGGTATCTTTAACATCAACAAGTCTTCGGCGGTAATAGTCTTTTAATCTTTCAAGATCTTCCGGAGGTATATGTTGTGTCCAACTCATTCCAATTACTTCATCTTTTATATAACCACTCATTTGACAATAAGCATCATTTACTGTAGATATGGTAGTATCCTGGTTAATAATTGCCATTGCAGAAGAGTTGTTTTCAAAAATAGTACGGAAATTTTCTTCGCTTTCCCGTAAAGTTACCTCGGCAATTTTTTGTTCTGTATTATCAATGGTGTAACCAGCAAGATAACGTGGCTTTCCTTCAATTAGAATAGGAAATTTTATTGTAGTGTAATATCTGCCATTTAGTTCTTCGTCTACAGTAATGAGTTTTTCTTCATGCAATATTTTTTGATCATCAGCAATCATATTTTTTGCAAGCTCGGATGGAAAAAGATCATCCATCGTTTTGCCAAGAATTTCATTTAATGGTTTGCCAAGCATCTTCTCATAATTTCTACTCAATCTTAATGCTCTAATATTTTCATCCTTAAAGAAAACATAGATAGGACTGTTTTCCATAAAATGTTTGAAAATTTCTTCACTTTCTTTTAATGCTTGTTCAGCCTTTATGCGCTTAGTGATGTTACGTATTGCTATAATACAAACATTACGATCATTTAGTGTAAAATAACTTGCTGAAATTTCTACGGGAAAAACTGTTCTATCTTTTTTTATGTGGTATTGCAATTCAATTTTTTTTTCATTTGATCTAAATGCGTTAGTGGGTTCCGGTGAAAGGTCAATGTCCTTTAATTGTAATATTTCATATAACGAATAACCATATAGATTAAGTGCTGAAATGTTTGCTTCAAGAATTTTACCAGTTACCTGATCTACTAATAAAAGTGCATCATTAGCAGTGTCGAATAAATTCTTGTATTTCTCCTCTCTATCTAGAATGATTTTTTTTGTTTCAATCTCTTTAAGTCGCGTTAAACCAATATATGCAAGTTCTTCTGCAAACGATTTAATGAAATCAAGATATTTATCAAGCTGTTTTTGTGTCCAAACTGGTACTTTGGTAACTGCTTCAAGATACTCCCTTTCATCAAATTCATATTTCTTTGCTTGTTTCTTAAAAAATTTCATATCTGGTTTTTCAAGAAATAATTGCCCTGTGAAAAAATTGCCCAAATGTTTTCCATCAATTATAATTGGCGTTGCGCTATCTACCATTCCGTGTGGGCACTTATAACTGACAGCCGGATTTGCCTTTTGAATATGACCTAAAATAATTTTATCGCTTATTATACACACCTTTTCCGATTCTGGATTACTGCGGTGGAATTTTGTGCAGATATCCTGCCAGGCTGTGGCGGTAAGTACTTTGCCATTGTTATCTATCAAAGCAGAAGGAAATGAGTTTATTTCATTCAACTTATCTTGTAATGTTTGCAGTAATGGAATATCTATAAGGTCTTCTAATTTATATTCCATAAAACCTCCTTGCTTTTATTCTGTAAGTTATGGAATTAACCTCAAAATACATTATAAATTCTATAACGTTTATTATTTATAAAGTCAGAATGATTTCCTTCTTTATTATTTAGGAATGGATTCTACTATATAATATTGTAAATTGAAAAAATAATGTCAATGATATTCTAACTTTAAATATTAAAATTTGACAAGAATCATTCCTACGCTACAATTTTCAACTTATTACCCAGCCGAGCCATATCTTAGTCTTAACAAAGTTTTTAAAATGAATGTACCATTTATGTTTTATCGGAAACTATTCGTAAAAATATCCTGTTGTATTATAAACAAACAATTATTTAAGGAGGCTAAGTGGAAATGAAGTACAGGAGTAAAAAAACAATTGTTACATTCGTTCTTTTTTTTATTATAATTTCTTCAATAACATATTATGCACATGCATTGGGTATGACTGGAAGAACTAAAAAAAATGCGGTTAATGGATGTACCTGTCATGGTGCTAACCCAACATTGGCAGTAAATGTATTAATAAATGGTCCGGATTCATTAGCAGTAGGAGGAACTGCTGAATATACTGTTACTATATCTGGTGGACCCTTAATTAAGGCAGGGACAGATATTGCCGTTTTAAATGGAACACTAAATATAGTGGATGCTACATTAAAAAAATTGAACGGTGAACTAACACATGTTGCCCCGCAAGATCCGGTTTCGGGAGTTGTTACTTATCATTTTTCCTACACAGCGCCAGCTACCGCTGGTTATGATACTATTTATGCTAATGGTAATAGTGTAAATAACAGTGGAACAAACGTGGGAGATCAATGGAATTATGCACCGAACAAACCAGTTAAAATTTTCGGAGTTGTTCCAGTTGAATTATCTACTTTTTCCGCTATTGTAAAAGAAGATAAAGTTTTGCTTGAATGGTCAACGTCCACTGAAACAAACAACCGGGGATTTGAAGTTCAAAGAGCAATGGAAAATTCCAAATTAAATAATGAACAGCTTTGGAATAAAGCTGGATTTGTAAATGGGAATGGAAATTCAACTGACTTGAAAAAGTACAGTTTTGAAGATAAAAATTTAAGTTCTGGTACTTACAAATACAGATTAAAACAAATGGACTTTAACGGTACCAGCAAGTTTTATAATTTGACGGAAAAGGTAAAGATAAATACTCCTGCATCATTTACAATATCTCAGAATTTCCCTAATCCTTTTAATCCCAAAACTATAATTGAATACTCAATTCCTTTTGAAAGCAACATTCAATTTGAGGTTTATAATTCAATTGGACAGGTAGTTAAACAGTTAGTAAATGAATCCAAACCTGCTGGTTTTTATGATGTTTCATTTGATGGAAGCGGATTACCATCTGGATTATATTTTTATTCTATCTCCGCCAAAGCTCTTGATGGAACTAAAGAGTACAAAGATGTAAAAAAGATGATCTTGCTGAAATAATTTATTGAACCCCCGGTATATAAATTAACCGGGGGTTCTTCTTTATCTTAATTGACACAAAATTTAATAATTCATCAATTCTTTCCTTAAACAAATTCCTGATAATTATCTGATTAATCCTTAGCTTTACCATTAAAATAATTCGTTGAAAGCATGAGGGAAATTATGAAGACTTCTAAAAAACAAATCGATGATTTTCTTGCTCAAAAATCAATTGCACTTATTGGGGTTTCCAGGAATCCACAGGATTATACCCGCGCACTTTTCCGTGAATTAAAGCAAAGAGAATATCACATAATTCCCATTAATCCATACTCAAAGGAGATTGAAGGACAAGTTTGCTATGCTGATATAGAAAGTGTAAAAGAAAATTTTGATGCTGCCATAATCTTTACTCCAACAGTAACGGCTGAAAAAATTATTGAGGATTTGCTTAAGAAGGGAATAAAAAACATCTGGATTCACAACAGCGATATTAACAAACCAGCATTGAAAAACCTGATTGCAAGTTTAAATGAAAAAGGCGTGAACGCAATACAGGGGCATTGCCCAATTATGTTTCTACCGGAAACTCAATTCTTTCATCGGATGCACGGATTTTTTGTGAAGATGGTAGGGAATTATCCTTCCTAAAAATTCAATCGTCTCTGCGAAAGCTTGCCGATTACAAGCAGGCAGGAATCCACGAACTGCAATATTAATCTGGATTCTCACTTGCGTGGGAATGACAATATTCTAATTAGACTTTTTTTATTAGATTTATTTGTATTCACAAAATATTCTATAAAGTCCGTGCATCAAGGTAAAGAGATGCTGCACCAAGTATTGCAATGTTATCAACTTCAGAAACTTCAATTTTAATATTTTCTTTTACTTGTGAATAAGCAAAATCACCAATCGATTTCCACATAGTTTCCTTGAAGAACTTGAAAGATTTGCTTACGGAACCACCAAGTATAATTAACTCCGGATCGATAGAATATAAAATGAGCTTAAGCGCTTCGCCAAGATGAAATCCAAATTCTGAAAAAATTTCTAATGCTTTTTCATTTCCTTCCTTAGCTAGTTGGAATAATTCCCCGCCAGCCTTGCTGTGAAATTTTGAAAAAAATTGTCCGCTGCAATAATGTTCCAATATACTTTCTTTGTAAGAGATCATTCCAAATTCGCCGGCACCGCAGTTGGCACCTGAGTAAAGTTTCCCATTCAGAATCAATCCGGCACCAAGCCCTGTGCCTAAAATTAATCCAACAATATTTTTATATTCCTTTGCCTTTCCAAAATATTTTTCTCCAGCGGCAAAACAGTTAGCATCATTATTTATATAAACCGGAATATGATATTTTTCTTCAAGATATTCTTTCAGTTTAACTTCATTCCAGCTTGGAATATTTTGAACTTCATAAACAATTCCTTTCTTCAGATCAACAACCCCAGGAACACCAATACCCAAACCTATAATTTCATCAAGAGGAAATTTTTCAATCAAAGAAAAAATATCTATTAAAATTTCTTCCTGTGTTCCATCACTATTAATTTGTTTGCATTCAATTCTTACCAATTTATCATTTTCCACTAACCCAACCCGAAGGTTTGTGCCGCCTAAATCAATTCCCAATATTTTCAAAATTATACTTCTCCTTTTTTCCTTTTAGCAGAAATTGTTTCATTTGCTATTAATGGTTTTGCCCAAATACCAATGCTAAGAATGTAACCCAGAGTTATATAAATAAAAAGCATTCCGGTTCGTAAGCCAAACTGATCCCCCAGCCAGCCGATGATTAAAGGAACTATTGCACCGCCAATAATTGCTGTGCAAAGAATTCCTGAAAATGAACCATGATGACTATCTAAAGAATTTAATGCCAGTGAAAAAATTATTGACCACATAACCGAAGCCGCAAATCCCATTAACGGGAAAGCATAAAGTGCAACCTGACCTGGACCAAATAATGCAACTGAAAGAAAAACAATCGCAGCAACCACAAACCAAATTAATATTTTTCTACTATCAAAAATTTTTAAAAGAATTAATCCAAGCAAACAACCGGCAGTCATCATTCCCCAGAACCAGGAAACAATTCCGGCTCCAACAACCTGTGGATCATATTTATGATAAACGAAAAGGAATTGAGAAATCCAGTTTGCCGTTCCTTGCTCTGTTCCTACATAAGCAAAAATTCCAATGAAGTAAAGAATTACAGTTTTCTTTTTGAAAAGCATCTTGTGTGTTTCCCAGGCGCCGGCTCGTTCATCTTCTTTTCTTTCAACGTTTGGAAAGCGGGAGAGTATAAGAATGATTATCATCAGAAAAACTATAAACGCAAATAACCAGTAGAGTGAAATCCAGGGAAGGGAGGCAGGAACAACATTAGCAAATATTTTGATGATGGTGCTGCTGCTATCGTTTACTGATTTTAGATTTGAAACAAGATAAGTATAAACATAGGGACTTAAGAACGAAGCTCCACCAAAAATCAACTGCGCCATAACTGAGTTAAAAGCAAAATGTTCTTCACCGCCCGCAACACGAAGAAGTGGATTAATTGCAACTTGCAGCATTGCCATTCCCAAACCAATTAAGAAAAGAGAAATTATTGCAATGTTGTAAGTTGGAAAAATTGAGAATAGTAAAGCTCCGATAAATGCAACAATAAATGCTGCAATCATAATTGATTTTTCTTTGTACCGTTCCACAAGCATTCCAGCCGGAATGGACATAACTCCATAAGCAATAAAAAATGCAAATGGAAGCAATGCGACCAGTGTTAAACTTAGTTTGAAGCTGTTAATTATGTCCGGAATTAATGGTCCGAGTATATTCGTTAAAAAAGAGATTACAAAGAAAATTAGAAATATTAAGGCTACGATGAAATAATTTCTTTTCATTTAGAACTCCATTGGTTTAATATTCCAGCCAGAAATTTTTAAAATCGGTTTGGAACCATGCAAATCTTCAATTGAATAATACCCGCTTACCATTTTCTTCTCACCAGGCAAAAGAGAAAAATAATTATCTTCCCAGAATATTGGCAGAACAGATTCGCCAGATTTCTTTTCTGCCAGGTTTATTTCAATCATAAACGCCAACTGGTTAGAAGGATTTTCAATTTCAATATTTACAAGTTCTTTAGAAGATTCTTTCTTAATGCTGTATTTAACTTTTAATGTTACTTCAGGAAGTTTATTTAAGTCGGTTAGGTCAGAGTGCTCTTTTGTTGGAGTAACATACCATTCGTTTTTAGAGTAATCCAAAACATCCGGTTTGGTGGAAAGGCAATAAAAATTATTGCTGATAACTTTTTTATTTCTGTCCATAAGTCTCAGATCTAAAAAATAAGTATTGGTTAGATCTTCAATCTGTGGAAGTTTAATAATATTTTTAGATTCATCGGGCAATAAATTGAATAAAAGATTCTGAGAAAATTTTTCTTTAAGATCAAAATTATAAATTTTAATTGAAGCGGAAAGAATATCCATTTTGTTCAATGAGTTATTAACTGCAGCAATTTCATTGGTACCATAATTATATAAAAGATGAATCGGTTCGCATGCTTTTTTTGCACCATAGAAAGCACCATTGGGCATTAAGTAATAATCATAAAGCTGCCACCAGAGCTTTGGCCATGCAGAATTGTACATCCACTGAATTATTCCGGTTGATTTATATTTATTTGCTGCGAATGCTTCAAACATAGCACGCATTCCTTCAAAATTTAAAAACTGCGCTTTGGTGCAGTACTCGGAAAGGCTTGCTGGTTTACGCAGGCGATAGTCCATCGCATCATTATATCGCTTAAGATCATTGAATACATTGCCGCCGCAATGGAAATACCAAATGCTATCAATGGGCCAAAGATGATTTTCCGGAAACATCTTTTTAATACTTTCAATCGGTGGTATTTGAGGACCAGGTCCGGTTTCTGTATTAAAACCAAAAGCTCCACCATTTGTAGAATCAGAGTACCAATAAAATGGTGGAACATAATCGTATGGTCCATTCATCTTAACACCGGACTTGCCAGTTAGTGTGCTCGTTTTATTGCTGGCAGAAATAAGAGATGGTCTTGTTGGATCATCTTGTTGTAAGATTTTCATGTATTCTTTTTCAAGTTCCGGTCTTGGTACAAGATCGCTGCCCCAAACCCAGACAAAAATACTTGGGTGGTTACGCAGCCATTTAATATGATCTTTTGTGTATTGAGCAACTAATTTTATATCCTCCGGGGATTTTATCCCACCAAAATTATCGGTTGGTTTACCAAACAAACTTTCCCATTCCCATTGGCAGCTCCAACCAGTCATTAGTAAAATTCCATACTTGTCGCACAAATTATAAAGATCTTCGTTGCTTCCCCAATATCCTTCAAGTCTTATCGTATTCAAATTCATATGTAATGCATATTGTAATTGTGCCTCAAGATTTTTAAAATCCTGATTAAGTAATAAATCATCCACCCAACCACCGCCGCGAATTAAAATGTTTTTTCCGTTTAGTTTGTATCCACGTACTCCTTTATCGTTCAGGTAATCGGAAATTTCTCTAATCCCAAATTGAATTTTACTTTCATCAGAAATTTGATCACCTAAGTTGAATGCTAAATTCAAATCATATAATTCAGGCTTACCGTAATCGTGCGTCCACCATATTCTTGGATTTTTAATGTTCAATTCTGGATAATCAACTGGAGAAAAAGTTATTAACTTTCTTTCATTTGGAAGGAGATCAACTTTCTGTACCAGTTTTATTGAGCCAATGTTTGCATTTAATATTCCAGAAATATTTTTACTTGTATTGTTTTTAACTTCTGAAGTAATAGTAAGCATTGCTTGTTTAAAAGATTGAAGATCAATCTTACTTTTTACAAATGGAAAATCGATTGAAACATTACCAGAAGATACCAATCTTACATCCCGCCATATTCCCATATTTCTGTCTGGTGCTTTCGGGTTCCAATCAACAAAACCAATGGTTGGATCGCCTGGTTGTGGTGGAAAAACTTCAATCGCTAAAACATTTTTCTTACCAGGTTGAATCAATTCAGAAACATCAAATTCAAATCGGCGGAATGCTCCGAATAAACTATCAGCAGTAACAATTTGTTTTCCATTCAACCATATATTCGCCCGGTAATTAATACCATCAAATTTAAGTATAGCAGTTGAAAGATTCGGTTGATTCTTATGAACAAATTCCGTTCGATACCACCAGGATGATTTGAACTGATCCGTTGGAACGGATTTTAAATTATCTCCAACATATACATCCTTATAAACTTTTGCAGTTACAAGAGCACCCATTATGGTTGTTGGAACAGTTGCCGGATACCAATTCTTTGTTGAAAATTCCTGTTGAGAAATTTCATTTCCTTTTACCACAACTTTTTCGGAAGATTGAATGAACCAACCTGTATTTAATTTCCGGCTGAATTCAATTTTATCGCTGCTAAGAATGTTTGATGCAGAAAAAGCGATTATTAAAAGAATGTAAATGATTTTTGTTTGTAGAGCTAATTTGCTTTTCAAGATATGATTCCTTTAAAATTATTACCTGGTACAAAATAAAATTTAATTTGAATTGAACCAAAAATTATTTCCGTATAACAACAATAAAAACTATGTATTTCTTAAAAATCATTTCATCAATATTAGCTGTTTTGATTGAGAATGATTACCGGATATCAGTCTGTATATATAAATACCGCTGCTCAGCTCAATTGATTGATTTGATGGAAAAGTAAACCTGTATTTTCCTGCCGGTAAATATTGATCAACTATCGTCTTAACTTCATTTCCCAAAAGATCAAAAACTTTTAACATAACATATTCATCAAATAGTATATTGAAACCAATTATTGTAGAAGCATTAAATGGATTAGGATAGTTCTGAAATAAATCATAATCGTTCAAATTATTGTTGGCAAAATCATCATCTTCAACTGCAGTAACTGGAAATAATTTGTTGATTGTGAAATCAACCCAGAATAAACCAGCACAATTTGGAATTTTTTGGATAAGTTTATTTCCAATTGTCAACATAGGATCGTTAAACTGGCTCCACCACCACTCATCAGCTTTATAACCGAATTGAAATGCAACTTTGTTTTTAGAAAATGAATTTCCCCAATTTGTAAATTCGTTTGCCATATAGTTGAAGGAAGCAGAAACGTTATGACCCGAAGTTGTAAAATCCTGGCTGTCATCAACAAATAAAATATTTCCCCTGTATGAGGTTGGCATCCATCGTGAAGCATAATGTTTTAGAAAAAGAGAATATCCGGAGTTTATGGATTTAACTTTCTCTTCCCATCTTTTTGCCTCATCATTGGAAACTGAACGCCCACCGCTGTAAGATTGAGCATCGAGCCATTCAACATCAATTCCAAATCCAATAACACACGGATGATGCTGATATCTTTTAAGTACAATATCAATTAGTGTGTCTACTTTTGCCGCACCGGGTTCCAATTGCAGCCAAACTTTTATTCCTTCAGAATCAAACTTTGTCAAATATTCTTCGTTAAGATCTTTACTATTAAAAGTAACCTTGGGAATACTTAATCCATTTGAGGGAAAATTTAGCTGGGTTATACCGTTCCCCTGATACAAGCTAACAATCCAAATTCCCGCTGGTTGGTAATCCTTGAATTTTCCAGATATTGATTTGCCAACCATCGTCCAGTAATCTGCGTTTGGAAATTTATTTTCAGGATAACTTTGTAAAATTCTTGAAGCTCTGAATCCAGCCACTTTAAAACTATCAACCTGTGCTAAATTGAAATTAAATAAAGCGAAGAGAAAAAACACCATTAAACTTATTTTCATTTATTTCCTTCTGCTTCCATAGAAGATAAATAATAGATTAATCCAGCAGTACCATCCATCGTTGGTTCATTTGTTGAGTAATCACCATAATCGTCGTGGTAAACGATGTAGGATGACTGAAACTCTTTATATACATCTTCTCTGTGAAGTGTTAATCCTAAAAGTTTATTATAGATTGTTGCATAAACCGGTCCATCAACTAAACCACCTGGAATTTCATACTTATTATTTAAGGTAAACCCGGAATGCGGATCGACCGGGCTATCTCCAACTTTTGGTAAACCTACAATCATACTTGTTCCCCATGGATTACATCCGAATAGCCAATCGCGCAAAGCCGCTTCCATCTGTTGGTATGTTTTATCTTTAGTTAACTTAAAGTAAAGATTGCTTTGTGTAATTATTGCAGAAACTAAATTATTAGAGCACCAAATAAAGGGAATCCCAATCTGGAACGGGTTATTCTTTCCACGTTTAAATACTTTATCAATTCCTTTTTTAAGATTTGCGATGAATTCGTTCGCAGCTTCTTTTTTTTCAGCCGCTATCAAATAATGACCAAAATTCAAAAATGGATACCACTGGTAATGACTTGCAGTATCAGCACCCATCCATGGAGTTACAGGTTCTTTCTTCCCAAAACTGATTGCATCTGTAAGATATTTTTTATTGCCTGTAATTTTATAAAGCTGGGCTGCTGCTAATTCCATATCATCGACCCAATTATCTTCTTCGTAGTAGTAAGAACCTTTGCAGGGTGCAGTTTGGCAAACGCCGGGATTTTTCTTACCAAATTCATAAGCTTCAACAGATTTTCGTTGAATCATTTTTGCAAATTCTGGGTAGAAGATTTTTAGGATATCTGAACCAAGTGCAAATGCAGAAGCATACTTACCTGCTGTTGATGCGATACCGGTAGCTTTATTTTTATATTTAAAAACTCCCTGAGGCTCACCGGTACAGAAGTAAACCGGTCTTCCCAATCCGGGTCCTTTGCCATAATCAACTTTATCTACAGTCGGCAGATCGTAAAGAGCATGGTCTCTATCATCAGCAAGCTGATTAAACATCATTTCGTTTTTAGGATTCATCTTTACTAACCAATCCAATCCCCACTTTGCTTCATCAAGAATATCGGGAATTCCATTTGCACTTTCATTACCGTCTTTATCATATAAATCACCAAACGCAGATGGATTTTGCTGGTAAGCGAAAAGCATTTGGTATGTTGCCGTTGCTGAGGTTGTAACGTACTGAAGATAATCACTCGCATCATGCCAGCCGCCTTTAACATCTATGTAAGTTGAATCGAGAGTTGGATGATAAATTATAAATCCATCGTGAGTGTGGCAGGAATCTTTTAGAAAAGGATTATATCCACTTCTTTGCTGCCTCATATATTTTAACAGAAAATCCGCTGTTCCTTTATAAACATCATTTGCAATCCGAAACACCGGGGATTTCAATCTTTCCACTTTTATATAATAACTTCCTTCTTCAGTAATATCAGAAAAGTCTAACCGGTGTCCTTTTTCAAAGGAGGCAAATTTTCCAAAGGATTTAATATTACCAGAGCTATAAACAATTTGATTTGTATTCGCATTGCACACCTGGAATGAGACCGGTGTGTAGTCTTCTTTGGTAACAAGAACAGCAACCTTTATTGCTTTTGGTGTATATCCAAGCTGGTTAATTCTAATCCAGCTTTTCTGAGGATAAAGTGATGATAAAGTGCTAAAACAAAATAAAATTATAAGTAATGTTTTCTGCATGCTTCGTCATTTCCCAATTAATTCTAAAAAATCGTTTAACAAGGAATAATATGTTGTGAATATAAGATTTAAAAAAAATAAAACGAAAAAAGGAACTTAGGAATCAAGCTGGCATTCCTATATTAGTTATAGTTTTGCAAGTTCAAAGCAAAGTTAATTTGTAATTGCGATGATAGTCAAGAATTTATTTTTTGGAATAAATAACTTGATTTAATAGAAACATTTTATTATTGTTCGCCTCTAAATTCATTACTCGTCAATAAATTTATTTGTATATTATTCATAAATAAATTTGTATTAATTATCCGGTAAACCATTCTTAAATTATTTTTATAAAGGGAGAAAACTTTGGCTGTAGTTGCAATTGACCTTATAAGTACCAGCATTACAAGTGCAGTAATTAGTATGGCTGGTAAGGTGATGAACAAAGAAGTTATTCCAATCGAAAATATTGGTGGAATTGAAGTTAGCCAGTTAATTCAAAAACAAATTAAGAAACTTCTTGTAACTTACCAGAACGATCCCATTCAAATTAAATGTATTGGAATCTCTGTTCCTGGAATATGTAATTCCAAAACCGGAAATATATGGGCTCCTAACATTCAAGGTTGGGAGGATTATCCATTACTGCAAGATTTAAATACTTTGTTAAAAGGGAAAAATGTTAGAGTGCGGATTGACAATAACCGCACGTGTTCTATTTTAGGTGAGCATTGGCTCGGTGCTGCAAAAGGTTGTAAGAATGCAATCTTTCTATCTGTTGGAAAAGGAATTGGTGCTGGAATACTTATCGATGGCAGAATATTACATGGGTTTACTGATGCAGTTGGTGCTGTCGGTTGGTATGCTTTGCTTCGTCCATATAAAGAATATTATAAGGAAAAAGGATCGTTGGAGTATTATGCCTCGGGGAATGGAATACTAAATCATGCCAGAGAAATGATTTCAAAAACGGATAATTACTCGGGAGTGTTACTTAAAAAAGATTTAAAACACCTTACTATTATAGAATTAGTGGAAGCCTACAAACAGAAAGATTCTATTTCAATAAAAGTATTTAAAGAAAGTATAGAATTTTGGGGAATGGCTGTAGCAAATCTAATAAGTTCATTCAATCCTGAAATCATGATCTTTGGAGGAAATGTATTTGGTCCAGCACTTTTATTTGTCGAAGAAATTAAATCGGAAGCAAAAAAATGGGCACAACCGCTTAGCATTAATAAAGTAAAATTTCTTCCTTCTCAACTTGGTGCTAATGCCGGATTGTTTGGTGCCGGACATCTTGCTATTGGAAAATTTTGATGACCGATGTGATATTAATTAATTTCTAAAAGTCAATAATTATTTTTTAATTTTTTATAATATTTTTCTACTTGACAAACTTGCCTTTAATAATCTAAGTTTCCTTAAGAAATTTAATCTGTTATTTTTTTCAGAGGAACATAATGCCAGTAATTGCTTTAGACCTTGGCGGCACCAAACTTTCAGGTGCAATATTTACAAACGATGGAAATATGCTCAAAAAAAATTTTCTTGCATTGGAAAAGCGTAAAGGAAAAGAAGTTGGTGAAATAATACAAAATTTAGTTAAGGAGTTATTGCAGTTTGCAGAACTTCAGAAAATTAATATTGAAGCAATCGGTATATGTATACCTGGAATAGCTCATTCTAAAACCGGCAAAGTCTGGGCACCTAATATCCCTGGCTGGGATGATTACCCGTTACTTGATGAAATTAATTCCATTGTTGACGGAAAAAATATTAAAGTTACAATTGATAGCGATAGAGCTTGCTATATACTTGGAGAGGTTTGGCAGGGTTCGGCAAAAGGATGCAACGATGCAATTTTTCTTGCGGTTGGAACTGGAATTGGTGCGGGAATTTTGACTGAAGGAAAAGTGCTTCGCGGTTCACACGATATTGCCGGAGCAATAGGCTGGCTTGCGCTCGATCGACCTTTTTATGAAAAGTATGTAAGCTGCGGATGTTTTGAATATCATGCATCGGGAGAAGGAATTGCAAGAATTGCAAAAGAATTTCTGAACCAGGAAATAAATTATGAGGGTGTTCTTAGAAAAATTAATTTAGATAATCTAACAGCGCGGGATGTTTTTGAAGCGTATACAGCTAAAGATGAAATCGCAATTAAAGTATTGAATCTGGCAATTGAGTTTTGGGGAATGACAGTTGCTAATTTGGTAAGCTTGTTTAATCCAGAAAAAATAATTTTTGGTGGCGGAGTATTTGGTCCTGCAGTACAATTTTTAGATAAAATAATGATCGAAGCGAGAAAATGGGCTCAGCCAATTAGTATCAATCAAGTTAAACTTGAAGGCTCGGTTCTTGGTGGAGATGCAGGGCTTATTGGTGCAGGATACTTAGCCTTAAAATAAAATTATGAATATAAAAAACAAAAGTAATAAGAAAATTTATTTCCAATTTTGGGTCAATAACTGCAACGGAGTTGCTTTATGTACAAAAAGAATTTAGTGTTCATTGCAGCATGTTTGGGTATGTTACTTTTTGGAGTAGTTTTTCTTTCATTAGGTACTGCACTTACGTTTATCAAAATAAAATTTGCAATTGATGATTTGACAGCTGGTTCTCTTGCATCCTCGCTGCCATTTGGAATGTTACTTGGATCGATCATTTTTGGTCCGGTGGTTGACAGATATGGATATAAAAATCTATTGATCATTTGTTCATTGTTAATACTTGTTGCTTTTGAAGGTATCGCTTTGGCTGCTTCATTATTAGTCCTGCAGATTTCTTTTTTCCTAATCGGATTTGGCGGCGGAGTTATAAACGGTGGAACAAACGCTTTAGTTGCTGACATCAGCTCTGAGGGAAAAGGTGCAAACTTAAGTTTGCTTGGTGTCTTTTTTGGAATTGGTGCACTTGGAATGCCAATTGTACTTGGTGCTTTAACAAAATATTTTACATATGAAGCTGTAATAGCCAGCATCGGAGCATTAGTTATTCTCCCTGTTTTATTTTTTCTTGTTATCAAATTTCCTACTCCAAAACAAACACAAGGCTTTCCAATTAAGCAAAGTTTAAGTTTAATAAAAGAAGGCTCACTTATTTTAATGGGTTTCATTCTTTTTTTCGAAAGCGGGCTTGAAGGAACTGTGGGTAATTGGACAACAACTTTTCTTAAGGATAAAAGTTTTTCACCTGAAGATGCATTATACGTACTTTCGGTGCAGGTTGCAGCATTAACTCTTACCAGGTTAATTCTTGGTGGATTATTAAAGCGAATGCGTTCTTACATCGTCTTGATAATTTCTTATGCATGCATTTTTGCCGGGGCGCTTGTATTAGCTTATGCTAACACTTTTGGAATTGCAGCAATAGCAATGATTTTATTGGGAATTGGATTTGCCGCTGGATTCCCTGTAATACTTGGATATGTTAGCGATATTTATTCAGCATTATCTGGAACAGCGTTCAGCATTGTACTGGTTATGGCATTAACAGGTAATACTTTATTAAATCTTTCAGTTGGTGCAATTTCACAATCTATGGGAATTAAATTATTTCCAATAGTATTAATGATAAGTGTTTTACTTATGTCAGTCTTTTTTGGAGTTGTTATTAAAAAAATATCTATTAAAATAAAAATTTAATCTTACTATATAACGGAGACAATATGTTAGCTAAACAATGGTTAGAAAATTCGCGCGGCGTAATGGATGAAATTGAAAAAACTCAATTAGACAATATTAAAAAAGCTGCAATGGTTATGGCGGATACAATTGAAGCTGGAAGATGGGTACACACTTTTGGTTGTGGACACGCTACATTGCCAATTGAAGAAATGTATCCCCGCATTGGTGGATTTGTTGGTTTCCATCCAATGATCGAACTGCCTCTTACATTCTTTACAAATATTGTTGGTGGAATGAGCGTTCACCAATTTGTATTTCTTGAAAGAGTTGAAGGCTACGGTAATGAAATAATGAAAGGATACAATTTTGATCCTAAAGATTGTATGTGGCTTTTTTCTCATACAGGAATTAACGCAGTAAACATTGATGTTGCGCTTGAAGCTAAAAAGAAAGGTATGAAGGTTATTGTATTTGGATCTGCAAAGGAAGCGGATGGTAAACAAACCCGGCATAGCTGTGGTAAAACAATTTTTGAATTAGCTGATATTGTAGTCGACACATGCGTTCCGATCCAAGATGCTTCTGTACCTTTAAAAAATCATATTGATAAAATTGGTCCAGTTTCTACGATGGCTTTTATAACTGCAGTTTGGATGACAGTATGTACTGTTGCAGAAATTCTTGCAGACCGTGGAGTAAAGTTGTATATCCATCCATCCCACAACGTTCCAGGTGATACAACAGCAAAAGAACGTTTAGATGAAGCGTTATATGAGTATAAAAGAAGAATTGCCGGTGTTTGATTTTATATAAACAAGTAAAATATTTCTATAACTATTGATGTTTGTTAAATTGGGGTAAGACTAACTTATGATTTAATCTTATCCTTATATTTTAATAATCTAAGCTTTTTAAATATCACATAGAATTTTTTATCTTCAATAAATTCTCCAATTAAAATGGTTTAAACAAATTAAGAATCTTATTCTTGAAAAATAATGTTCTTCTCTTAATTTTCAACCAATTTTACTCTACTTCATTTAACGTTTTATGAAAAGATTATGAATCTGGCGATCAACTTAGTTTTAAAATGTGTTGTTCTTTATTGAAATATATTATAATTTGCCTTCCGGAATGATAAATGAATCTTTATAATTGCTCTGTGAGCATAGATAATGAATACAAAAAAAACCAATCATCTTACAACTATTAACTCCGCTTTTTATAACTCGCGAAAAATTTACTGGCAGGAAAATATATACAGTCGACCATTAAATTCTACCATATTCAATTATTTACTAAAGTTAGTTGGAGGTAGTGATTATGGAAAATACCGAAAGGAAAATTTTAGGTAATAAAAAATTAGTTGATTCCGTTCTGAATTCTAAAAGGGTATTTAAGTTTAGAATAGCTTTTTTCAAAACTATTATTCTTATTTTTTTTACAACCCCCACATCAATTTTAGCTCAGGAAACAAAGAAAGATACGGCTATCGTTACTGAAGTATCGTTGCAAAAACTGGATGCAACACTTGGTAAAGATGGTTTTTTACAATTAAAGAATTTTACAAAAGTGGATGGTTCAGTAATCTCGCTGATGGAAGTACGGATTTATGAAGATATTCTTCAATCCGTTGCCGGTAAAGGAGTCGGACAAATATCAGATGAAGATATTTTGCATAAAGAAAGTGTTGGCGAAACAATTTTACTATTTTTTAAAAATGGTGTTACAGCAATTCGGCTTCATCCAAGCAGAACAGTTGTAGAAGGGCTTGGGGGTGAGCCGATGGCAACTTACAATATTAAAAATCATCCAAAGGATGAAAACCTGCGAATTGTTGAGATTAACGGAAAAGATAAGTTTATTGTTAGAATAAAAGGTAAACCAATCGAGCCTATTATTTGGAAACGATAATGTACAATAAATTGAAGTTGAAGTTTACTTCTACTGCTTTATTGCTAGGATTTCGGAACTTGCGTTATTGCATAATAAATTTTTTTAGCTCATCCTCTTTAAGATAATGTCCAGCAATTTTCGACCAGATTTTACCACCTATAAATCCTGAAGTAATAACCAAAACAAAAGAAGCGATTTTTAGAATTACATTTAATAAACTGCTACTGTTCAATTCAATTCCAACTTTTGGTAGAATTATTTCTAATTCATAATACAAAATCCAAATACAGAAAAGCATTGGTGCTACAACAGACCAAATTTTTGTCATTAACAAAATCCAGTTTCTAGTTTTCTCTTTAAAATTTTTGCCAGCTAATAAATCGTTTTCATTAAACCAACCACAACATTTGGCGGCACAGATTATTCCTGATAGAAGAATCCAGAATATTAAAAAAATTGTAATCATATTTTAATTGGATAGATGATTCTAAGTAAGTTTAATCATTTTCGTTTCAAAATTACTATTCTTTTTATTGTCCAACAAACAGCGGATTAAATTTGTATGGAAGTTATCTAAATATAATCTTATGGAATTATAATAATTAAAAATACATTTTTAATTTATACAACAATATAAAGAGGACAAATATGAATGTTGGAATAATTGGTTCTGGAGTGGTTGGTCAACAGCTTGGATTGGGTTTTCTTAAATCCGGTTACAAAGTTAAAATTGGAACACGTGACGCACCTAAACTTAATGATTGGCTGAACACTGCCGGCGTAAATGCATCTGTAGGAAGCTTTAAAGATGCAGCTTCTTTTGGGGAGCTGATTGTATTAGCAACTTCCTGGGCAGGAATTGAAAGCGCAATCAACCTTGCTGGAAAAGAAAATTTTAAAGGTAAGGTTACAATAGATGTAACCAATCCGTTGGATTTTTCACAAGGTGCTCCACCAAAATTTGCAGCGAGCCTTGGTAATTCACTGGGTGAACAAATTCAGCGTTGGCTGCCCGATACAAAAATTGTAAAAGCGTTCAACACTATTAGCGCATTTTGTATGATTAATCCCAAACGTGAAGAAGGCATGCCGGATTTGTTTATTGCCGGCAATGAAAATGAAGCAAAAAAAATTGTTTCGGATATTGCCCAAAACTGGGGATGGATTTCTGTCATTGATCTTGGAGAAATCCCAATGGCTTACTGGTTAGAAACATTTGCCATGCTATGGATTTATTACGGATTCAAATATAATAACTGGACGCATGCATTTAAATTACTTAAAAAATAAAATCAATTTTCAACTGTTACTGTTGTTTATTCAATCGTAACAGTTTAATTTATTCACTCGTGGTAAACAACCTTACCATTAATAATAGTGGTATTTACAGAATAATCCTTATTCAGTAAAACTAAATCTGCGTCCTTTCCTACATCAAGTGAACCCTTTCTATCATAAATGCCTAACAGTTTTGCGGGATTTTTAGTAACCGTATTAATTGCGGTTTTAAAAGAGCAGCCCGTAAACTGCATAAACTTTACTGCAATGTTTCCCAGACTCATTGCAGATCCGATCAATGTGCCATCTAAATATCTTGCGGCACCTGCCTTCGAATCATATTCTCTTCCATTATAAACATATCGCCCCTCTGGCAAACCAATTGCCTGAACTCCGTCTGTTATGCAAATGCATCTTTCCGGTCCTATAAATTTATAAATTATTTTTACTATAGCGGGATGAAGATGATGCCCATCGCTTATAATTTGCGCAGAGACTTCTTCATTTTCAAAGATAGCTGTCAATGGTCCAGGGTTCCGGTGATGAAAAGGCATCATTGCGTTAAAGATATGAGTGATATGATTTATTCCGGCTTCAAATCCATTTTTTGTTTCTTCATAATTTGCTTCTGAGTGCGCAAAGGAAGCTACAATTTTATTGCGAACTAATTGTTGAATAATTTCAAGGTTGCCTGAAAGCTCCGGGGCGATGGTCATCATTTTTAATTTATGTCCGGTTACTTCCAAAATTTCTTTAAGTTTTTCCGGGGATGATTCATAAATACTTGCCGGGTCCAATCCACCTTTCTTTTTAATATTTATAAAAGGTCCTTCAAGATGAAATCCAAGCAATGTTGCTCCGCCCAAATCTGAATCAACAAATTCTCTTACCAGTTTAAGATGTTTGTTTTCTTCTAAAGGTTTAACAACGGTTGTACCCAAATACGCTGTTGTTCCAACACGGGCTAAAGTTATGGATATCGTTTCCAGTGCTTCCTTAGTTGCATCAAGTATATCAGCTCCTCCCGCTCCCTGTATGTGTACGTCAATAAAACCAGGTGCAGCAATTCTACCTTCAGCATCAATTTCTTCCACAGTATCAGTTGTTATCTTTTTCTGGTTTACTTCACTAATTTTTCCATCGTTAATCAAAATATTATATTTTGCCGTCTTAGAAAGTGAACTATAATGCCTGCAATTTTTAATCAGAATAGAATTTTGCATTATCATTTATCCTTTAAAATAATTTGTTAATAACAATTACATTATCATAATTAAAAAAGGAAAACCAAAAAAACAAATTTGGTACAATGTAAACCTGATTCTAAATTCACCATACATTGCGTTTATTGAAACAGTTGCAACTATTCCAAAATCTTTTTATTATTATTCCGGACTTAATAATTGCATTTCTTTTTCCTCTAACTTTAAAGTCCAAGGGTTTTCATTCAAACTATTTAAAAGGAATTTGCAATGACGCCAAAAGAAGAAGCCGACTTATTGCTAATAGAAGGGAATGATTTATTTGAGCTTAGTAATTTTTCCAATGCTTTGGAAAAATATCAGGAAGCAATAAAAAAGGATCCCAATTATCCAAGTGCATTTTTAAATAGTGGATTAGCTTTTTTGAGATTGGGAAAGGATAAAGAGGCGATTGATAATTTCCGTAAAGTTTTAGAATTAGAACCTAATAATAAAACTGCATACCGGAACCTTGGTATTGCTTACGCCAACCTACTGGATTTTGATAATGCTATACTGAATTTGGAAAAAGCGTTAGAGATTAATCCACTCGATTCTGCTTTGTACAACGATTTAGGTAACGCATATCTAAACTCAGGGAAATATGAGCTTTCAATAACACAATATAAAAAAGCGTTAGAAGTCGATCCAAATTTTATTTACGCATTCTATAATTGGGGATTAGCTCTTGAAAAAATGGATAAATTATCTGAGGCTGTAGAACAATATCAAAAAGCAATTCATTTGGAACCAGATTATCTTAATGCTAATAAAAATTTAGCAGGGATACTTCTAAAACTTGGAAACAACAGTGAAGCTATTGATCTCTACAAAAAAATTATTATAAAGGATCCATCAGCAGTTAATGCATATATAAATCTTGGAAAGGCGCTGTTAAATCTTGGTAAGTTCGAAGAAGCCATCAAACAATATGAAACTGCAATCAATATAAATCCCACGGACGCAATTGTTGCAGAAGATCTAAGTAGGCTTATACCGGAAATAAAAACCAGAAATGAATTTATAACCCGAATTCAAAAAAAAGTTGATGAAGCTGATAAAGCAGAGGTTTACAATCGCTGGGGAAATGTTTTTTTTGATCTGAGAAAATACCAACTGGCAATTGAACAATACAAAAAAGCCATCCTATGTGATAAGGAATTCATTTATGCGCATCATAATTGGGGATTGGCGCTAGAACGGCAACATTTATATTCTGAAGCGGTTCCTCATTTTAAGGATGCTTTGATTATTGATATAAATTATGCCGATTCTATAAAGAGTTTAGCGGATTGTCTTTTCAAACTAAAAGATTTTGCTAATGCTGAAGTAGAATATAAAAAATTAACTAACCTCGATTCCCAAAATGTTTTTTCATTTATTAATTATGCTAACGTTCTAAGTAAACTTAACCGATTTGAAGAAGCCTTCGAGCAATATAAAATCGCAAGCGGGATTGGTCTACGCGAAGCACTTGCATCTGATGAGTTTAATTTGATAATAACTAAAATCCAAGATAAGAAAGATGGGTTAAAGGAAATTCAGGAAATAGTGGACAGGCGTTCTAATGCAGAGGTTTATAATGATTGGGGAAATGTTTATTACTCATTGATGGATTATCCTAATGCAATCGAGCAATACTATAAATCAATTCAAATTGATCCGAAGTTTGTTTATGCTTACCACAACCTCGGTCTTTCTTATTTCAACTTGAAACAGTACAACCGTGCAATTGAAGAATACAAAAATGCAATTGAAGCTGATAAAGATTACGCATCAACATATTATAATTACGCTTTCCTTCTTGATAGAAAAGGAGACTACAAATCAGCCTATGAAATTTGGGAAAAGGCATCTGAAACTTATGAAAAAGGGAAACCCTCTGCCATTGAAACTAAAAGTGCAGAACACATGCTTTATTATGGAGATATTCTTCACTCAGTTTTTCAGGATTATCCTAATGCCGAAAAAATTTACAAAGAAGGATTAAAAATTGACCCTGAATATATTCCTATTCTTATCAATCTTACGAGTGTTTATCTGGATATTAAAGAAAACACAATTGGCAAAGATGATGAGAGTGCATCGGCGAGAATTAAGGCTCACTGGAATGCCTGGGAAAATTTTAGGATGGCAGAAAAACTTTTGCTGGAAAACCTTACTAATGAGGATGATTATTTGAGCCGACTTGATCTGGGTGATTTATATTTAATGATGGGACAGTATGAGAAAGCCAAAGAAGTTTTGAAAAAAGCTATAGAAAAAGATAAGGACCTTGCTAGAGTTCATTCAAAACTGGCTATTACTTATTTCCGTTTGGAAGATTACAAAAAAGCAATTAAGAATTTTGAAATTGCAATCGATCAAGATCCGGATAATCTTATTCTTCAGGCTGGACTGGCAGAATCATATTTAAAAGCTGAAATGATTGAGAAAGCGGAAGCAGGTTACAAGAAAATTTTAAATACAACACCGTTCAATGTAGAATCCTTAATAGGACTTGGAGAAATTTATACGCAAATGGCGGATAAGGAAGACACTGATTTATACCCTTTGGCAATTGATTGTCATACAAAATCCCTTAATTATGCAAATTCAAATAAAGGCTC
The DNA here is from genome assembly GCA_026390815.1 of Ignavibacteriales bacterium. NCBI lineage: Bacteria > Pseudomonadati > Ignavibacteriota > Ignavibacteria > Ignavibacteriales > Ignavibacteriales bacterium. The sequence goes on from JAPLFH010000054.1 coordinate 62,529, forward strand.
AAAAAAGTTAAAGCGCAGTGAATTGTCAGCAGTTCACTACTCGCGTGGATATGCACGGGTAAAATATTATGAATCCATGAAATTATCTAAAGATGAAAATGTTTTAATGCAGGCGATGGAAGATTTTAAATTATGCTATAATAATGATCCGGATAATCATAAAGCTAAACGTGCCCAGGAAAAGATTCAGAAGAAATTTAATTATAGTTCAGTACACTGGCTTTCAGAAAAGTTTGGTCCTACAGCTATTTTCATTTTTTCATTTTTATTTTTATTAACTGTGCAATGGTTGTACTTTGTTGGTAAACCAGTTTATGGAACCGGCAATTTTATGCTAAGTAATGAATCAATTGTAGAGTTGAAAAGATACGATGTACCAGACGAACTTTTAACAAAATTAAAATTAGTATTAGATAAAAAATTTACAAGCGAAGAAAAATTATTAACAAGGATCAAATTGATGATCAGCGAGCAAGAGCTTGAAAAATTCAAACCGCTAATTGCAGATGTATTAGAAAAGGAAAACAGTTTAAGAATCTGGCAGCCGATAGAAGTTGGTTACTATGGATTTTTAACTTTTGCTTCGCTGATATTTATGATTACCGGATTATACTTACCGCAAATACTTAAATTGAAAGTTGGTGGAATTGAATTGGAGAAAAGCGCCGTTGATCAAATTAAAACGAACGTAACTTTAGGAATTAGCAAATGGAAATGATAGGTGAATAATTGTTAGTCCTGACAGCGATTTTGCAATTTTTTTTTTCGCTCAAATCCACGTAAGGAAATAATTATCTTTGTTAATTGTCCGGCTTCAGTTATTTTCGTGTTGAACCAATAGAAAATTTTATTTTATAAGAAGTAAAAAATGAACTTTACCAAAAATTATTCTAAGACAGCTTTAATCCATAATGATAAAGATATTTCCTATGAAGAACTCATCAATTCAATAAGAAAATTTTCTTCACTCCTAAATATCACCAAGGGAGATCGCGTTGTAATCTTATCAGAGAACAGACCAGAATGGGGTTGCGCTTTTTTTTCTGTGTGGAATAAAAGAGGAATTGCTGTACCGGTTGATTTTATGTCCGGCTCAGACGAAATTGCTTATATAATAAATGATTGCAAACCTACAACAATATTTACTTCCACAAACAATCTACCTGTAATTAAAATTGCTTTAAAGGAAGTTGATTATAATCCGGCTCTTATCATTTTTGAAGAATTAATGTTAGATGATAACGGAGACGAAGAAAAATTATTTCCGGACGATAAGGATGATATTGCGGTAATAATTTATACTTCCGGAACTACCGGAAATCCAAAAGGAGTAATGCTTTCTTACGAAAATCTTTATTCAAATGTTGAATGCATAACAGGACTGGATGTAATAGGATTCAAAGATAGGGTAATTGCTATCCTTCCGTTTCATCATTCTTTTCCGCTACAAGGATCTATGCTAATGCCCCTTTTCATTGGCGGTACTGTAGTTTTTCTTAGTCAACTTTCTTCAGAAGAGATTATAAAAACTATGCAAAGACACAAAGTTACAATGATAATTGGCGTTCCAAGGTTATATAAACTATTTCATGACAGTATAATGAAAAAGATAAATGCTAATAAAGTTGCAAAACTACTCTTCGGTGTTGCTAAACGGATAAACAATATTTCGCTTAATAGAAAACTGTTTAAAAAAGTGCAGGATACATTTGGCGGCAATATGAAATATTTTATCTGTGGCGGAGCCAAGTTAGATGAAACTATTGCTCAGGATTTCTGGACGCTTGGATTCAAAACATTGGAAGGCTACGGAATGACAGAAGCTTCTCCATTAATATCTTTTAATCCACCAGAAAGAGTTAAAATTGGGTCAGTTGGTAAAGTATTCGAAGGAGCAAAATGCAAAATTGTTGATGATGAAATTGTTGTTACCGGCAGAAACATAATGAAAGGTTATTACAATAAAGAAGAAGATACAAATGATATTTTAAAAGATGGTTGGATTTATACTGGCGATTTAGGTTATGTGGACAAGGATGATTACCTGTACATTACTGGCAGGAAAAAAGAAATAATTGTTTTACCAAATGGAAAAAACCTAAACCCGGAAGAAATTGAATCCAAGATAATTACAAATTACCCTTACGTAAAAGAAATTGGAGTAATTCAAAAAGAAGGACAATTATTAGCAATCATTTATCCGGATTTTGCATTACTGGAAAAAGATCAAATTGTTAGCATACAGGAAACAATCAAGTGGAATGTAATTGATAAATATAACCGGTCGTCTTCATCTTATAAAAAGATTTTTAATTTTACTATTGTTCACAATGAACTTCCTAAAACACGGCTTGGTAAACTGAAACGATTTACCTTGATGCAATTATTACAAAAAGAAAAAAAGGAAAAATCTGCTGTTGAAGTGCCGGATTACCAGGAATACAAACTGCTCGAAGAATACTTAGAATCCGTTGTAAAGAAAGATATTTTACCGGAAGAGCATGTAGAACTTGATCTCGGTCTTGATTCCCTGGACAGGGTGGAACTTCAAGCACATATCGAAAAGATGTTTGGGATTTCGATGACGGATGAAGATTTATCACATCATTCAACAGTTGAAAAACTTGCTTTATTTATAAAGGAAAAGAAAACAAAAATTGAAAATGAAGTTATGCATTGGGGAAAAATGCTAAAGCAGGAAATCAAATATGATATTCCAAATAAAAATTATGTTCTCAAATCTTTAAAACTATTTTCAAAACCTTTTTTTAGATTTTATATGAAGGTGGAAACCGAAGGATTGGAGAATATTCCAGATTCGCCAGTCATTATGGTTCCTAATCATCAAAGCTTTTTTGATGGACTTATGATAGCAAACATTTTAAAGAATAGAATGCTAAACAGAACTTACTTTTTTGCCAACGAAAAAAATATTAAATCAAAAATCAGTCAGTACGTTGCAAGGAATAGCAACATCCTGGTAATGAACATAAACAAAAACCTTAAACTTACTCTGCAAAAAATAGCTGCTATTTTAAATGATGGAAACAATATGGTCATTTTTCCGGAAGGCAACAGAAGCAGAGATGGAAAGTTAACGGCTTTTAAAAAAACTTTTGCAATTATAAGTAAAGAACTGAACATACCAGTTATTCCAGTTGTAATTAAAGGTGCATACGAAAAATTTTCTGTTGAAAGCAAGTTTCCTAAACCAGGAAAGATCCAATTGAAATTTCTAAAACCAATTTATCCAGCCGATCTGGATTACGATGCAATAACCATGTTAACTCAAAACAATATTCAGAGTTATTTTCCCGAGTGATTTATAAGATCAAAAGGATTTTTAAGAAGCATTGTTTTATGAATATCAAAAATTTTTCTGACCATTGGCTGAACTGAATATTATTTAATTCAAGGGAAGATCGCTTGTTTTTGTTTCTAAGTCTGAGATAAGATAATATTCAAACCTGATGATCTATGTTAATTAATTATGAATTTTGATGAAATAAAATTGTTATTGCAAAAAGAATCCAGAGATTTTTTTGAATTACATAAACTTGAACAGCCAACATCTTTTGCATTAAAATTTAATTCGCAAAAGAATCTGCCAATAAGAGCCATAACTGAACAGATAAAATGTTATCAAAAAGCCATTAAGAAACTTCCCGGTCTTTGCACAAAAACATTGATTTATGAATCGGTTGCACTTGAGCAAGCTTCAAGTGAAGCTACTGCAGTTTACAAATCCAGCCTGGTTAGCGGAAAAAGAATTATTGATTTGACTGGTGGACTTGGTGTAGATTCGATTTTCTTTTCTAAAAATTTTTATGAAGTTTTTTACTGCGAAGATTCTGAAATACTTTGCGAAATATTTAAGAAGAATCTTATTGCATTGAACATCAAAAATGTTAAGGCAGATTGTAGGGATGGAATAGCTGCGATCTCGGGTTTTCCGAATGAATATTTTGATTGGATTTATATCGATCCTTCCAGAAGAGATGGACAAAAACGATCAGTTGGATTGGAACACTGCAGACCAAATATTCTAATTCATCTTAAGGAATTATTTTATAAGTCAGAAAATCTTTTAGTTAAAACCTCGCCAGCGATTGATTTTATAAAAATGAAAAGGCAGTTGCCGCATCTAAAAGAATTTATTGTTGTTTCTTTGAATGGCGAATGTAAAGAAATACTTTTGAATTTAAATAGAAACTCACAATCAGCTGAAGTAAAGATTAAGGCGGTGTTATTAACGGACGAAAATCAAAAAGAATTCGTCCGGTACGAAAACGATAATTACGCCAGGCAAATTGCAGCTAAAGTATTAACTTATTTTTATGAACCTGATGCTGCCATCATTAAAGCAAGGTTAACGGAAAAACTAGCTGAACAATTTTCTCTTTTCTTCATAAATGATTCGATTGATTATTTAACCTCCGCCACCAATGTTGTAAATTTTCCAGGGAGAATATTCGAAGTTGTAAGTGTGTTCATTTATAATAAAAAAAAATTAAGTACATATCTGAAAGTTAGATCAATAAATAAAGCCAACATAGCAAGGAGAGATTTTCCGGATTCACCTGAAACAATCCGTAAAAATTTTCATTTGAAAGATGGTGGAGATGATTATTTGTTTTTTACTAAAAATCAATCGAAAGATTTTATTGTAATTCATTGCAGGAAAAAATAAGGATATTAAAATGGAAACAGAGAATCAAAGTTCGAAATTAAAAATTGTTTCTGCACGTAAGGAAGATGTAACAATTGTTATTTCGTTTATTAAGCAATTAGCTGAATACGAAAAATTATCTAATGATGTTACCGCCACTGAAGAATTATTGACTAAGACATTATTTAGTCCTGGTTCAGTAGCGAAAGTTCTGCTTGCTTATTATGATGATGCACCAGCAGGATTTGCAATTTATTTTTTCAACTTTTCTACATTCGTGGGTAAACCAGGTTTATATCTGGAAGATGTTTTTGTAAAGCCACATCTTAGAGGAAAAGGAATTGGAAAAGCTATTCTTGTTCATCTTGCAAAAATTGCCATTGAAAAGGATTGTGGAAGATTTGAGTGGTCAGTTTTGAATTGGAATAAACCTTCAATTGAATTCTATAAAAATCTGGGAGCTAAACCGTTGGAAGAATGGAAAGTATTTCGATTAGATGGTAAGGCTCTTGAGAAATTATCAAAATCAAATTGATAATTCTTTTTAGCAACATCTTTAAAATTAGTGTTCGTCATAAAAAAAAGGAGAGCATAAGCTCTCCCTTTTTCATTAATAAGTGTTAATTATTTTGTTTCTGATTCTGTTTTAGCATTATCATCACTGCTTTTCATACCTGCATCTTTCTTATCGCTGCATTTATTTTCGCAATCTTTCATTTCAGTTTTGGCGCAGCAATTCATTATATTTTTTTTCTCTAATTTAGTATCGCAATTCATTTTATCTTTCTTAACAGATTTTTGTACTGTTTTTACTTCTTTCTTTACTTTATCCTGAGCAAAAGAGGAATTAAATCCTGAAAAAAGAAATGCCGCTGCAATTATTGCTACAAAAAATTTTATGCGCATAAATAACTCCTGATATTATGATTTGAAACTTATCTAACTGTGAAGCAAATTTAAGTAAAAGGTTATAGAGTTCAAATGAAAATTTCAGATAAAAATTTTTGCTTGAAAATGGACCAGTAGAAAAATGTATCGAAAATTTTGTTGTATTTCATTTTCTCTTTACTTAGATTTTCGCTGGGTTCAATCACAAATTGGAGGTTACAATGCCAGCAAAGAAGTTGAAAGAATTCCTGGATAAAAATAAAATTAAATACGTTAGTATTAAGCACTCACCAGCCTTCACCGCACAGGAAATTGCTGAATCAGCGCACATTACTGGAAAATGTTTTGCTAAAACTGTTATTGTAAAGATAGATGGCAAAATGGCGATGGCAGTTTTACCTGCCAAATATTTGGTTGACATTGATCTGTTGAAAGAAACAACTGGGGCAGAATTTGCGGATTTAGCAACTGAACAGGAATTTGAAGATCAATTTCCAGGATGTGAAGTTGGGGCAATGCCGCCCTTTGGTAATCTTTATGGTATGGATGTCTTTGTTGCAGAAACATTAACTAAAGATGAAGAAATTGCTTTTAGTGCTGGAACCCATACGGAAGTTATTAAACTTCCCTTCAAGGATTTTGAAAGATTAGTTAAACCGAAGGTAATAAGTTTTTCGTTGAAATAAGAAGTCCTTCATTTTTTTCAAAATTAGTAATCAGGGAATAAAATTATCTTTCCTAAGTTTAATTACTTTAATATTCTAAAAAATTCGTATGGGAGTAAAGTATAAAATGCAAAGCGAGTTGTTTGATACAGACATTATGATTAGCCGTTACTACCTTGAAGATGTAGACAGGCTTTATGAAGCGGTGAGAGAATCGGTTGATGAAGTTTCTATTTGGCTTCCTTGGTGCCATCCAAATTATTCTAAACAGGAGGCTGTTGATTATATCAATTTCCAAATGGATGCCTGGGATTATGGTAATGAATTTAGCTTTAAAATTCTTGATAGAAAAAATGGAAAATTGATTGGTGGAGTTGGATTAAACCAGTTTATTAAAGAGCATAAAACAGTAAACCTTGGTTACTGGATTAGATCAGGTTATACTGGAAAGGGAATTGCTACAACTGCTGCAATTCTTTGTGCAAAATTTGGATTTGATGAAATTGGGATAAATAGGATTGAAATAATTGCAGCGGTTGAAAACTTTGCAAGCATTAAAGTAGCAGAAAAAACCGGAGCCAGAAAAGATTGTATTTTAAGAAATAGGTTGCTCATCCATGATAAAATATATGATGCTGTTTTATTTTCATTAATTCCTGAAGATTTTAGCAACAAAATTATTTCCTGATAGATTATGAAATTAAAAAATATATTTTCGGAATTGCCAGATTCTAACCTTGAAGAAATTTTTGAAAGTTTGCTTGAAAAAGAAAACATTAGGATAGAGAGAATAGTTTCTACCGGACAATCATCTCCGGATGGATTTTGGTATGAACAGGAAATGAACGAATGGGTGATTCTGCTTAAAGGTTCAGCTTCTATTTTATTCGAAAGTGAAGAAGAAGAAAGATTATTAACAACGGGAGATTATATTTATATTCCTGCCCAAGTAAAACACCGGGTAAATTGGACAGATAAAAATCAAGAAACAATTTGGCTGGCTGTTCATTTTAGATAGCTAGTAATCAAAAAGTCTGGTTCTAATCGTTTAAGATATAATTTTATTTTACAACCGAATGATTCTGTATTCTAAGCCACTTATCAATTTTTTCCAGATAGTACTTTAGACTGAATGGTTTGTAAATAATATCATCCATACCCGCAGATAAAAACTTATCTGCTTCTTCTTTTAATGCAACCGCTGTAATAACAATAATCGGAATATTCTTATATCTGACATCTATCTCTCTAATTGAATTTGTAGCTTCAAATCCATCCATCTCGGGCATTACAATATCCATTGCAATTAAATCATATCTGCTGCCTTTGGCTAAAGTTAATGCCTCCCTCCCATTTTTAGCAGTGGTTACATTATAACCGGCATCCATAAGTATTTTTGCCTGAAAAGAATTATTAATTTCATTGTCTTCTACTATTAAAACATAATACCTGCTTCGCAATAACTTTAATTCCTCAATCGAGGCAGAGGAGTGTGAGATTTTTTCTTCATAATTATCAGGTTTTTTTATCAGTAAATCTTTTCTCAATTTAAATTTAGCCGAAAAGAAAAAGTTACTTCCTTTACCTTCTTCACTTTCTACATAAATATCTCCACCCATTAAATGGATAAATTCTTTACAAATCCTTAAACCTAAACCGGTACCTCCGTATATTCTTTTATATGAGCTGTCTACCTGGGAAAAAGGTTTGAACAAAAGATCTAATTTATTTTTTGGTATACCAATTCCTTCATCTTTAACTGATGAGAGTATAAAAACGTGTCCATTTTGCATTTCATTAAGAGAAATATTAATTGCAATTTTTCCTTTAAGAGTAAATTTGATTGCATTACTTAATAAATTGGCAAATATCTGTCTTAGGCGAACAGGATCGCCAATTAGAAGAAGAGGAACATCATCGGCAATGTTGCAGTTTATTTTTAAAGATTTCTCATCAGCTAAAGAAGATACAATGGAAATCGATTCATCCAATACTTCCCTTAGACTAAAATCAATTTCTTCTAATTCCATTCTTCCGGCTTCAATTTTAGAGATGTCCAGAATGTTATTAATAATATCTAAAAGTGAGGAAGCTGCACTTCGCGCTCTGGAAACGAATTGCTTTAATTCTTCCGGACTTTCATATGCATCTTGCTCAACTAATTCAAGGTAGCCAAGCACTCCGTTCATTGGTGTTCTAATTTCGTGGCTCATATTTGCCAAAAAAGTACTTTTAGCATCGCTTGCTTTTAATGCTTCTTTTGCAAGTCGATCAGATTTATTTTTTTCAATTCTTAACTCATCTTCTACAAGACGTCGTTCCCGTTCAAGATAAACTTCTTTTGTAATATCGTGCAGATTTCCTTCACAATAGTATTCCTGAGTTTCTTCATCAATCATTAATTTATTATTTAAGGAAACAATTATTTCATTTCCGTCTTTCTTCTTTAAATTAATTCTATAATTTTTAACTTCTCCCTGATCTTTACAGAGATTGAATAGAATACGTTTATCCTCAGGTTTAATATAAAGGTCATTTTCAACATTTATATTTGAAAGTTCTTCCATCGAACTGTATCCAAGCATATTAACTAATGCCGGATTTGAAATTATAAATTTTCCATTATATTCCGTCTGAAAGATACCTTCCGCAGAATTATCGAATAAGGAATGAAATTTCCTTTCTGAAATTTCTATCCTGAATGATTTTTCAGCAAGATCAATTCTCATTTTAAAATTTACTGCGCTGGCAACAATGGAAAGCATGCCAAGGAATAAAATAAAGATTATTGATTCAAAAATATTTGGGATGAAGTAGATGGTGGCATTGTTAAGAAAAATGGCTGAAGAAAAGACCAGGTTGTAATAAATGGCTACAACTATTTGGTTCTTTACTTCCCAACTTAAAAACAATGCTGATGTAAATATTATTAAGCCGGCAATATGGGAATTAAATTGAAGCGTAGTTGGGATCAGATAGATCATTATTGCCGATACAAGCACAATAGTAAGCAAAAGTAGGTGGACAAGTATTACTCGGTTATCCTTTTTGTGGAAAAAAAATGAATATGCCAAAACCCCAAATCCAATTAAAGTTTGTGTTAACCGTACTAAATATATTTGAGTTGCATGATTAGCAAAATATTTAACTTCAAATATTAGAGCAAATATACCGGCTATAGTAACCAGCATCGAAATAACTTTTAAGGGGGAAATTAATAGTTTTTCTAATTCGTCCTTAACACGTTCGTATCTTTTGGAAGAGAAAGGAAGTTCTATTTTATAGATATAATTAGCAAAGGAACTATTCACCTTATTCATTAACATCCCTGCGTTGTTTTCGAAGTCCAAATTAATAAAATTTTAGTTAAAGAACACTAATTATTGATGTCGGTCAAAAATTTATTCCATATCTTTGGTTTAGTGCTTTATAAATTAAAATTTATGGATTTAACCAATGCTCGATTTTTTTTATTCCATCGATGTAACTATTTTCTATTTTATTAACCAAACGCTTGCCAATCCTTTTTTTGATAAATTTTTTGTTTTTATAACTGAGGTTAAAAATTGGTACATAGCTTTTGTTATTCTATGGTTAATTTGTTTTTTTAAGGGCGGTAGATTGGGTAAAGTGGCGGCTATTGGTTCAATATTTTTGGTTATAGTTTCGGATCAATTTAGTAGTTTTTTTGTTAAGAATTTAGTTGAAAGAATTCGTCCTTGTAACATTCTTCCAGGTGTAAGAGATCTTACTGGTTGTTCAAGCAGTTTTTCCTTTCCATCTTCTCACGCGGTAAATAATTTTGCTGCGGCTGTATTTTTCTATAAATTTTTCCCAACCCTAAAGTGGATTTTATTTATTGTTGCTACACTAATTGCATTTTCAAGAGTTTATGTTGGAAGACATTATCCTTCTGATATTGTTGGTGGAGCTATTATTGGTGCGGCAATTGGTTATGTAATGGCGTTTTTATCACTTAAAATTAACGATTACATTGTTGCTAAATATAATTCCTTTACTGAAAAAAAATAATGAATTGGGGAAGTCCATACTGGACAACAATCTGATCTTATACAATGGATGGTGTTTAAAAGTATTTGCAGGTCAAATAAAACTTCAACCTGCAAATAAATTAATTACATCTGTGGTAAGCTATCATCTTTTAGTGTAAGCTCTATCTTCAAATTGATTTCTGCCCCGCTGAACAGAGTGTATTTGATATTTCCAATGCTGCATCTATAATCTTCCCCAACCAGATCACTTACAACTTTAGAAATGCCAGATTCCAGTGAATCAATTGAAACTGATTTTAGTTTGTTATGAAGGATTTTGTTAATGTCAAGATCTCTTTCGTTTTCGAGTGCCATATTTTATTACCTGTTAAATAATTGTTCTTTTTTTTATTAGACGGCTTCCATCTGAAAAGGTTTTACGTAAATTTACAACAAAAGATCGATTAAAGTTTTCTAAATAATTAAAAACATCAGATCAGCAGAAATTACATTTTCAGGTTGCAAAATGAAAGAACCCGGTATATGTTTCAAATTATTTAGATCTAATTGCTTTTAGCAACTCCTCAGTTTTTTCATTCAATAATTTAATATTTCGCTTCGTTTCTACATTAAGGCGAATAATTGGTTCGGTGTTAGACATTCTAACATTAAATCGCCAATCTTCATATTCTACGCTAAGTCCATCAGAATAATCTTTTTTACCGCCAGTGTACATTGAATCAAGTTCTTTAATTTTAGCCGCTGCATCAGAAATAGTTGAATTGATTTCTCCGGAACAAGGAAATTCATTAACCATTTCTTCAACTAATTGAGAAAAAGTTTTATTTTCTTCAGACATAAGCTGCAAAACCAGAAGGAATGGAATCATTCCACTATCTGAATAAGAATTATCTCTAAAGTAATGATGCGCAGACATTTCACCGCCGTAAATTGAATTTACTTCACGCATCTTTGCTTTTATAAATGCATGTCCACTAATTGATTGAACTGGGTTTCCACCATTTGCTTCCACTATTTTAATTGTATTCCAAACTAATCTTGGATCATGTACAATATTTTCACCCGGATGTTTCTTAAGTATTGATTTTGCCAGCAAACCTACAATATAATATCCTTCAATAAAATTCCCTTTTTCATCAAAGAAAAAACATCGATCGTAATCTCCATCCCAGGCTACACCCAAATCAGCTTTATTTTTAATTACTGCATCAATTGTTGGCTGCCTGTTTTCCGGTAGAAGCGGATTAGGAACTCCATTTGGAAAATTTGAATCGGGATTGGTAAATACTTTAATCATCTTAATTGGCAAATCATTTTCTATAGAATCTAAAGCTAAGCCAACACAACCATTGCCGCCATTTACAACAACTTTAAACGGTTTAATCTTTTCGCTATTATAAAACTTTTTTAGATTTTGGATGAAAGGAGTCATAACATCTTCCTTAATAACATTTCCTTTGTATTTACTAAGTTCATCGAATTCATTTCCCAAAATCATTCGTTCAATTTTATTTAAGCCAGTTTCATAGCCAACCGGAACAGAGTCTCTTTTTACGAATTTCATTCCATTATACTCAGGTGGATTGTGGCTTGCGGTTATCATAATTCCACCATCGGCATTTAAAAATGGGGTAGCGAAATAAATCATTTCTGTACCGCAAAGACCAATATCTATAACGTTAACACCGCTATCATTAAATCCATTAGCTAACGCTACAGATAATTCTTCAGAAGATTTTCTGATATCGTGACCAATGACCACGGTTTTGCATTTTATAAGTTTTGTGTATGCCCTACCGATTTTGTATGCTAAATCAGCGCTCAATTCACCGGGCACTTTTCCTCTAATATCATATGCTTTAATGGCGGAAATTTTTTCCATACAATCTTCCTTTGAAATGACAGTTGTAAATCAATAAAACCTTTGAGTTAAAATAAAATATTTTTACAATAGATGAAAATAGTACAATGTGAGGTGGGAAAAAATTTTCAAGGCATAATTTTTCCATAGTTTTTTTGGAAACAACTTGATAGCTTTGTACTACGAAAAAATGGAGGTATACATCGAACAGAAATCTACGGTCAAATTACATTTCGTAAAATGCAATAATACAAAGTGCAATTCAATTTACTTAGTTGACCCAAATAAGAGTTTGAATGATTTAGGTTATTTATGCCCAATTTGCCGGGCAAAAACAAAAACTTCTCATGTTGTTCAATGTGCAAGCTGCCAGACAGTTATCAATTTTGTTCATGCTTTACCAACAGAAGAAAAATCAGTATTCTATGTTGATAAATGCTCTCATTGCATTGGCACAATTGAAGATGAATGGGAAATTGAACCTTTATATACACCTGATTCTTACATCTGATTAAAAAGAATTGTATGTGGTAACATTTTTAAGGAAAGAATACAATATTCTTTCTTTGGAATATATAGTTAACCAAAATTTAAACTGTTTAAAAATTCAGTTTAAAATGAAAGAGAATATTTCTTCTGTGTTCTAATCCACTTCAATAAACTTCATCTGCAAAATCGTTTGTTTCATATTTTTAATTGTGCTAACTTTTCGCACAATTTTATTCACTTCATAAATTCGAGATATTATGAAAAATATACTATCCAAAAATCTGGGGAAAGTTTTATTAATTACTTCTGCACTTTTTATGTATGGCTGTTCTGGTTCTACAGATTTCAATAAATATTCCTTATACAATGGAATTAACCTGGATACAGTTAAAGCCGGGCGCTTTGATACAGGCAAAATGTGGACGTTCGATAATCCTCCAGTGGAATATTTTAACCAGACATATGGATTTAAACCTTCCGAACAATGGTTAGAAAAAGTAAGGAAATCTGCCCTTAGGTTTGCTTCTTACTGTTCTGCATCTTTTGTTTCTGAAGATGGACTAATTATGACAAATGACCATTGTGGTAGAGCCAGTGTAACTGCAGTTACAAAAGAAGGGGAAGACCTTCAGGAAACAAGTTTCTTTGCCGAAAAGCTTGAAGATGAACGACTTGTAAAAGATTTATTTGTTGATCAGCTTGTTTCTATTAAAGATGTAACCAAGGAAGTTCAAAATGCAATTGCTGCAGGTAAAACTGATGAGGAAAAAATATCTAATAAATCTAAAATAATTGAAGAGATTACTTCCAAATTTAAAAAGGAATCCGGTTTAGAAGCATCTGTTGTTACACTTTATAACGGAGGTAAATATTCGTTGTATGCCTATAAAAGATATAAAGATGTTCGCCTGGTATTTGCACCGGAAACACAGCTTGGCTTTTTTGGTGGCGATTTTGATAATTTTACTTATCCACGCTACAACCTTGATGTAACTTTCTTCCGTGTTTATGATGACAGCGGTAAACCATTAAAATCAGAAAATTATTTTAAGTGGAGTCCCAAAAGTGCAATGGATGGTGAAGCAATTTTTGTTGTTGGCAATCCTGGCAGAACTAATCGCTTAAACACGATTTCTCAACTTGAATACTTCCGTGATATTCAATATCCAACCATATTAAAAATGTTAAATGGTATTGTTGAAGTTTATGAGCAAACTATAAAAGATAATCCTGCAAAGGCTGATAAATTAATGGATCGTTTGTATGGCTACACAAATTCTCAGAAAGTTTATATTGGTGAAATAAAAGGATTAAATGATCCTTACCTTATGGCGCGGAAAAAAGATTTTGAAAAAACATTTAGATCAGCCGTTGAAGCAAATCCAAAACTAGAATCTGAATACGGTGATGCCTGGGAAAATATTTCAAATCTGCGAAATGAAATACGAAAGTATTCCAAAACTATCACCGCTTATTCTTTAAGTCCTCTTCTTAAATCAGCATATTTTGATATAGCTAAAAATGTTATTACGCTTGCCAATCAATTACAAAAACCTGAGAATGATAGATTGCCTCAATATCAAGCTGCTCTTTTGGATTCAACTATTGACTCTATTTTTCCAAAGGATTTTGATAAAATGTATAATGACAGATTATTAAAAGTCCACGCTGATATAATTATTGATAACCTTGGCAAAGATAATGAACTGGTTCAAAGACTTTTTGGTAATAAAAAAGGTAAAGAAGCAGCAGATTTTATTTTGAACAAATCAAAACTAGTTTCAAAAGAATCGCTTCAGGAATTTTTGAAAAACACACCTGAGCAAATACTTAATTCGGATGATCCTTTTATTTATTTTTTATTGAACACGCAGGATAAATTGGCTGAGTGCAGAGCTAAGGTAAAAGAATTGACAAATAAAGAAGAAGTTTATAATCAAAAATTAGGCAGAGCAATATTTGAAGTTTATGGTACTTCAATTCCACCAGATGCAACCTTTACTTTAAGAATTGCCGATGGAGTTGTTCAGGGCTATGATTATAACGGTACCAAGGCTCCGGCTAAAACAACTTTTTATGGAATGTACGATAGATTCTATTCATTCCAGGAAAAATATCCCTGGAATTTACCTGAAAGATGGAAGAAGCCGCCAGCAGAGTTTGATATTTCTACACCGTTCAATTTCATTTCTACTAATGATATTATTGGAGGAAATTCTGGCAGCCCGGTAATAAATAAAAATGCAGAAATTGTTGGTCTTGCATTCGATGGCAATATGGAAAGTTTACCAGGTAACTTTATTTTTACCACTGAATTAAATCGCTGTTTAAGTGTTGCTTCTGATGGAATGATGGAGTGCATTAAGAATCTTTATAAGGCAACACGTCTTAGTGATGAATTAAAGCAAGGAAAGATTCCGGAAAAATATTTAATAAAAAGTGAAGAAGAGAAAAAGTAAAAATTAATCCCAGTTTGATTTAATAGGAAAGCCGCCATTGGGCGGCTTTGTTATTGAACTCATGGTCTTTCATCTTTTTCAAAATTAGCCAGATATATCAAATCCTTCAACCAATGTTAAACAAGAAATTCCTTCCACAGGAATTGAGAAGATTATTCCTGATTCTTTCATTTAGTAATGAAATAATTAATACCAACACCAACACTAAAAGTATTCCGCTCGTAGAATTGATTATTCGAAATTGTATATTTAATAATCGGTTCAACTGCTACACTTGAGGAAAGAAAAAAATCAATTCCAGTATAAAAACTAAAATCTCTACCTTCTTCTTTGTTATCACCTGTTAATTTATTTGTCGCATATCTGAATTCAGCGCCGACAAAAGGGAATATACTGCCAGCTTGAATATAATAGCGTATCATTGGACCAATGCCAAAGTTCCTACTAAAATACTTTTGATTGTAACCACCTCCGTTTTTGGGTTCATATTTATCTTCGAAGTAGTAAAAACTAATACTAGTGCCAATTTCTAAATGATCCGTTATAAGAAAGGAAAATGATGGGTAGGCATCGAACGAGAGGGCAGTGTATTTATGATAATCATCTTCACTACTTGAGGATGAAAATGTAACATTGCCTCCAAGCTTATAATTACTCCTGGAAATTTTTCCCTGAGCATAAAAACTGGAATTAGCACTTAATAAAAAAAGAATGATGGAAATTACTAATAGTTTTTTCATGGCAAGCACCCCTGAATTGTTAAAAAATGAAAATCACGTAGCTAAATTAAGATTATATAAATAATAATCAAGAACAATATTTGGGGAAAGGGACGAGGGAAACGGGACGGGGGACGGGGGAAACGGGACTGGGGAAACGGGAAAGGGAAACGGGAAACGGGAAAGGGAAAGGGAAACAGGAAAGGGAAACGGGAAAGGGAAAAGGGAAAGGGAAACGGGACGAGGGAAAAGGGAAAAGGGAAAGGGAAAGGGAAACGGGAAAGGGAAACGGGAAAGGGAAAAGGGAAAGGGAAACGGGACGAGGGAAAAGGGAAAAGGGAAAGGGAAAGGGAAACGGGAAAGGGGAAAGGGAAAGGGAAACGGGAAAGGGAAACGGGAAAGGGGAAAGGGAAAGGGAAACGGGAAAAGGAAAAGGAAAAGGAAAGGGAAAAGGGAAAGGGAAACGGGAAAGGGAAACGGGACGGGGGAAACTGGACGAGGGAAACGGAAAGGGAAAAAAGAAGGGGAGTTTTTTGTCTCACGTTTGACTTTTCACTAAAAATAGAATTGCCCCAATAAATGTATTGATGTGTACTGAGCTGTGGTGCCAGTAAAAGTTGAACCATACTCAACTCCAAATCCGGATTTAAATCCTTTATTTGCCAGATCTCTAAAATCTAATCCAACCAAAAGGGAAAAGACTGCGCCGATATCGTAAGCATCAACATCGTTAAAGGTTCTGTCATTTAATAATAGCGGACCAATTGTTTCTTCAAGGTATCCAATTTTACCGAGCGGCTGTTGTAAAATTCCTTTAAGAAAAATTCCTTTTACAAATGGATAATATCTTCCCTGCAAACCTGTTGGAAGTATCACTTCAATTTTGCGTGCGTAAATTACTCCAAGACGAAGTGGGAGACCACCAGTAAATGATGGAAGAAAATCCAAAGTAGCGCCAACTGTAAAGCAGGTTTGCGATGGCAGGTTTCCGCTAATGTTTCCAGCACCACCATAAATACCAACGCCAACTTCTTTTATCTGGCAAAAAGAATTTGTATGAAAAAAAAAGAATAAAATTATTAATAATAAAATTGATTTGGACTTCACTTGGTTATTCCTTTTCCGGAATAACAACCCAAAGAATTATATAAACAAGTATTCCTGGAAAAGCAGCACTGAAAATGGATACCAGAACATAAACAATTCTAACAAGAGAATAATCGAGGTTTAAGTACTCAGCTATACCAGCACAAACGCCAGCAATCATTTTATTATGAGAACGACGCAATTGTTTCATCTTAACTCCAGATAAAAATCTATTTTAATATTTTAAAAACAGGATGCCAAACACTAACCAATTCCTATGTCCTTCTTCCAGGAATTTATTTTCTTACTTACTGTCAAGTAACAAGAGTATTTATTAATTAAATTCCAAATAACAAAAAACAAAATCCAAACAAACTCCAATCCTCAAATTCCAATTTTTAAAGAAAAACATTTTTTTCTGCTATATTCTCCGGTATGCAATAATTGGAATTTGAAATTTGTTTGCTATTTGCAATTTGATTATTGGTATTTAACTATTTCTCCTTTCTTGGTGTATCGTAAATTTATCAGTTGCTGCTTATTTCATTAATTGATTTCTTAATAATTTCAATTGCTTCCATAACCTGTTCTTCAGTTATAACAAGTGGTGGAGCAAAACGGATTATATGATTGTGTGTTGGTTTTGCAAGTAAACCATAATCACGCATCTTCAAGCAAATATCCCACGCTTCCTTGCCGTTCATTGGTTTAATTACAATTGCATTCAACAAACCTTTACCTCGTACAAGCTCAATCATTTCATTTTTAATTTTCCGCGCTTCATCCCTAAATAATTTTCCCAATTTTTCAGCGTTCTTGGCAAGCTTTTCATCTTTAACAATTTCAAGCGAAGTAATTGCAACACGTGCAGCTAATGGATTTCCGCCAAATGTAGAGCCGTGCTCACCAGGTTTAATACAAAGCATTATATCATCATTTGCTAACACAGCAGAAATTGGCATTGTGCCACCAGAAAGCGCCTTTCCTAAAATTAACACATCTGGTTTAACGTTCTCATGATCGCAGGCAAGCAGTTTCCCGGTTCGCGCAATGCCTGTTTGTACTTCATCTGCAATGAACAAAACATTTTTTGCTTTACACATTTGGTACGCTTTGGAAATGTAACCTTCATCCGGAACAAAAACTCCTGCCTCGCCTTGAATTGGCTCTACCAAAAATCCCGCAACGTTTGGATCCTGCAAAACATTTTCTAATGCTGATAAATCGTTATAAGGAATTTTTATAAATCCGGGAGTGTAAGGTCCATATTCATTATAAGCATCAGGATCGCTGGACATAGAAATAATTGTAATTGTTCTGCCGTGGAAATTTCCCTCGCATACAACAATCCTGGCTTCATTCTCTTTTATTCCTTTCTTTTGATAAGCCCACTTTCTGCATAACTTCAAAGCTGTTTCATCTGCTTCTGCGCCGGAGTTCATTGGAAGAACTTTATCATAGCCGAAGTATTCGGTTATAAATTTTGCATAAACGCCTAATTGATCATTAAAAAACGCACGGGAAGTTAGAGTTAAAGTTTTTGCCTGGTCAATCATTGTTGCAATTATCTTAGGATGACAATGCCCCTGGTTAACTGCCGAATATGCTGAAAGAAAATCGTAGTATCTTTTTCCTTCAACATCCCAAACAAAAACTCCTTTACCTTTTGCAATTACAACCGGCAGTGGATGATAGTTATGAGCGCCGTATTTTTCTTCTAAATGAATATAATCTTGAGAAGTCATAAAAACTCATTTTGTTAATAGATATTTTTGTTACAAATCTATCGAAATTTAATTACACAATCGAGAGTGAAATTATGTTTTTATTACTTTAGTAGAAAGAATAGTTGTCATTTTAAAAGCGGTGTTTATATACATAACCAGACAAGCCGGAACCAAACATTTAAGAATTGGCGAATCGGTGAATCGACGAAACGGGGATATCAGATTCTGCATTTTTAAGAATATTCATTGCTCAAATACTTTTGCCGTTTTGCAATGATTTTAAGAACTAACTACATAGCTGGTTCTGGGCACCGGAAGAGAGGAGGTTCGAGAATTATTTATTATTGGCATTCAGTAAAAGAAATAATTTTAATGCTCTTAATTTATCCAAAGAGTGTTCAAGATGATTTGACAGATGAACAACTGAAAATATTAAAGAAAGTGTTGGAGGAAGAAATAAAATGAATGATAAATTATTTAATGAATTACTTACAAGTATAAAACAAGGTGGTGAAATCTTACACGGCTCTAGAAAAGCAAAACGTGTTTTTAATTTTGATGATCCAGATGTTAAAACAATAAGAGAACATTATGGTTTATCGCAAGATAAATTTGCTAAGCTGCTTGGAATAAGTGCTGGAACCTTGCGGAATTGGGAACAAGGTAGAAGAAAACCAGATGGTCCAGCAAGAGTATTACTTTGCGTAGCAGCTAAACATCCAGATGCAATTCTTGATTCTCTTTATAGTTCCTAAAATTATTTCATTCTCGCTACGGAAAATTAAATTATTTTTCGGCTGTCAAGGTCCACGAGCCTGTCCGAGAACTAGTATTGCAAGAATAAAAATCCAATAAGAGGGGGTTATAAATTATTTAAATGCAATATTGTGAAAATTAATTTAACAAATCTAAGTTCTCGGACAGACTCCCACACTTTGACAGAGATAACTTTAATTGATACTAAAAGTGAGATAGTGGTGTAGATAAAATTCAATCCACTAATTTTATAAAAATAATTCCGCTAGCTGGATGAACAATCCTGTCAAGGAATGGGAGCCTGTCCGAGAACTAATGCAAATATATAAAAGTATTAATATATTTTGGTAGCAAAAATCGTGAGCTCCAAAAATGAAATTTCGTCCATACCAGCAACACCAAGTAATAATGTTTCCAAATAATCTGGAAGAACTTATCCCTGAAAATCATTTGATTAGAATAATTGATTTAATTGTTGAACAACTTGATTTTAAAAAATTATATAATAGTTATAGTGAAGAAGGACAACCTGGGTACCACCCAATGATGTTGGTAAAAATATTATTATATGGCTATTCAGTGGGGGTAAGGAGTTCAAGAAAAATTGCGGAGAAATTATTAAGTGATATTTACTTTATGTATCTGGCCGGAATGCAGAAACCGGACTTCAGGACAATAAGTGACTTCAGGAAAAACAAAAAGGAATACCTGATAGAATATTTTAAGCAGGTACTTCAGATATGTAAACGTATGGGTTTATTTTCACTAGGGCATGTAGCAATAGATGGGACAAAGATAGAAGCAAATTCATCAAGAAAAATGATGTTGGATAAAGATGATCTCTTAAGACTTGAAAGCAATGTTGAGGAAAAGATACGCCATATAATCGAATGTGCAGATAAAATAGATAAAGAAGAGGATAAAAAATACGGGGAAGACAAAAGAGGGGAGGAACTTCCAGAAGAACTATCAGGCAAGGAGAAACTCTTAGAAAAGATAAAACAGGCAAAGAAACATCTTGAGGAAAATAATTTAAAGAGAGTAAGCCTAACAGATCCGGAATCAAGAATAATGCTGACTAATAATAGGGGTACTGATATATGCTATAATGTTCAAGCAGCTATAGATAGTGAACATCAGGTAATATTAGCATGTAAAGCATCGAGTAAAGAAGATGATCATGGTAATTTAATTCCAGTATATGAAGAAGTTGTTCAGAATGCAGGAGAAAAACCGAAAGAAGTATCTGCCGATGCAGGATACCAAAGTGGAAGAATCTATAATTATTTGGAAAAGAATAAAATAGATGCGTATCTGCCTGATTGTAAAATAAGCGCTGAGACGGATGAATCGGGTAAAGAAATAATCGGGAAATTTGATAGAAGGAAGTTTATATATAACGCAATTGCTGACACTTATACTTGTCCAAATGAGAAGCAGATGAAATTTAAGAAAAATGATAAACGTAATGGAGTAAAGTTCAAAATATATAAAGGTCAATCATGTAAAGACTGCAAACTTAGAAGAGAGTGCATAAGTAAGCAAACTGCGAAGTTCAGAGAGATAAATATATATGAAAACGATAAGTTTAAGACTGAAATGCGGAATAAACTATTATCTACTGAGGGAAGAATAAAGTATAAGAAAAGAATGCTCATAGAGGCTGTCTTTGCACATCTAAAAAGAACAATGTTGTTCAGACAGTTCTTGCTTCGCGGAATTGAAAAAACCAATTGTGAGTTGAGTTTACTTTGTACTGCTTACAATATTAAGAAATTATGGAAACAGTTAAGTCTGGAAACTATATAATGCCAGATATTAATTTTTCGTAAGAGAAATAAAATATCCAAAAATTTTAATCTGGTAATACTAAAAAATTACTTTTTTATTTAACTAAAAAAGGTAGTTCTCGGACAGGCTCATGGTCCTTGACAGCCAGGGAACAGACCACAAGGGTTAGGATATTGACATTTGCAAAGCAAGTTTCTAACTTGCAAATGTTAGAATTATGAATTAGAGAGATTCATGAAAATATGTGGCAATTCGATAAACAAATTCATCTAACAATGGGACTAATTGTCCCGTTACACAAAGCAATTAGTCCCATAACAAAGTGCATTCTAAATTTATTTTTAGCTCTTTTATTAATAACTTCAGCATTATCCTGTAAATATTTCCAAGACTTTATAAAGCCAACTATTGCTGTAGTGAATTTCAAGTCTTTTTTTAAATGCAAATGAATTTTTTAATAATTCGGAGAATAGCAATGAAAAATTTTATCTTGATTATTTTAACTATTTTATTAACTTTTTTAAACAACATAATACTTGCACAAAATCCACCACCACCACACCCCCCTGAAGCAAATATGAGTTTAGTAGCTTTTTACGATGATCCTTGGAATGACTTTCATTCATGGGCATTTATTTACTCCGGATGGTGTAGATATTATAGTAGTGCTGATTTCGGTTATGAGTTACAGAAGTATGAAAGTAACCAATGGGTAACAAAAATTAATATCGAATTTTATCATTTAACTCAACCTGATATGAGTGGTAACTGGCAAGGGTATGATGGATTACAATTCCTTGATGCAGCAGCTATATATGGTAATGGAGATTATCGTGTTAAGGGTTATTGTACAGCTGAAAATACCCCTGCAAGTGATGAGGCTGTATCAGACTGGGCATATGGTTCAATAACAGATGTAGTCAGTCCTGAAACCCCAGTTTCATTTGATGGTTCTTGGCAGTCAAATCATCCATATATTTCCTGGGATGCTAATAGTGAATATGATTTAAAGGATTACGTCGTTTACAAAAAAATAGGTTCTGGAAGCTGGGCATATCGTGCTTCAACAACTGCCACACATTATTCAGATATAAACGAAAACCCTTACACAGAAGGTGATAAACGTTTCGTTTATTATAAGGTTACTGCCAGAGACTATACAAACAATGAATCAGCAGCTACTTCACAAGAAGTTTTTGTTTGCAATCCGTGGCTTGAAAAAACCAAATCTGCTGATGAAATTTCTTATACATATGAACTTTCACAAAATTATCCCAATCCCTTTAATCCAACAACCGTAATTAAATTTCAATTAGCTCAAAGTACGTTTGTTAGATTAACTGTTTACAATCAGTTGGGGCAGGAAATCTCAGTCTTGTTAAATGATAATCTTGAAAAAGGTAAACACAGTGTAGAATTTAATGCGCAAAATTTACCGAGTGGAATATATATTTATCAATTAAAAGCCGGTAACTTTACAATGGTCAATAAAATGATATTAACAAAATAGCATATTGATAAATTTGTAAAAAGGGGTAAGATAAACTTGCCCCTTAAATACATATTAGGGATTATTATGGCTTTTGGATTTACGAAACTCTGCATATTATTACTATACTTTATTCCACTTCTTCATACTTCATTTACGCAAGATATAACAAATTTTCACAGAATGATTTTCAATGGCGATAAAACTGCTCTTATGGAATATAAAAATAACCAAAAGCAAATAATTAGTAATCAAAATTCCAAGACCTATACTTTAACTGTAGATGCAGATTTTAAAATGGAAGGTATTTGGATATTAAGTGCAAGTGGTAGCGAATATTTAAATTTTACAAAAAATACCCAGTATATTTTTAAAGTAGCATCTGATAGCTTACAGATATTTACAAATTACTATCAGCAAGAAATCCCATATCAACATACAGTTTTTTATAAAGAAGCATATATAAACAATGATTTAACAATTACTATTAAAAAAGTTGAAGCTAATAAAACAAAATATTTTAATTTGCTGCGGGCTGAAAATATAACTTTGCTGCTTAACCAAATAGATCTTGTATATAGAACTAAGAAATTTAACGGAGGTATCGTAATCGAGCAAATATTGAATAATAGACCTTACTATATATTGCGGTATAACAATTTTCCAAATAAGAATATAAGTTGCGAGTGGGCTGTAAAAGGTAAGCAGCGATCAAATAATGGTGACATATACATTTTAAATGGTCAACTAAAAAATTCAGATATAGATTCAATAGTGCAAAATAATCCTTTGAATTATAAACATGCTCATTTCCATTACAGTTTCCCGGATTCGATAATGTCGCAAATAATTCACGTTGGGTTTTTTCCGTTCGGTCATTATTATTTGGATGATCCAGTTTATAAATTACCACTTAATGTTAGTATTTACCAAGATACAAGTGCCTCGATTGATTTGATAGCCTCTAAGTTCTGGCAACAGGTTGATTTACATGGTTCTGGAAAGGAGAATTTAGAAAGTGCTCAAATGCGTATTGGCAATGGTAAAATATATGGCTATACCTCAAAATCAAGCTATGATAAACCATTTATTCTTTCGGAAACCGAGGACGCATATTTTGGTTTTACTCCTACTTACTGGTTTGGAAAATATATTAATCAAACAAACACAATAAGAATAAGGGGTGATTGGGGGATAAGGAATGATCAACAGCTATTTCTTTCGCAATCAAATGATGTACTACCACAGTACCCGCCCAAAATACAAATAAGTAACCAAGACAGTGTAATTTTAGAAAAAGAAATATTATCTGAATTATTTACAATTTCTATTGCTGCAGGTTACGTCCCTGATAGTTTGAGATTTCCAGTTCCACCGGATAAATATAAGGTAGTTGTCATGAACGATAAGAGTGAAGTTGCACATAAACCAGCTATTACAAAAGCAACTGCGGTATTTGATTTGAGGAATGAAGATAAGAATCCACCAAACATGATTTTATTTCAGATACTTTCCGGTGATAGAATAAACAATATTATTACCCCTGCTACTAAGAATACTATTCGTTTTAAGCTGGAAGATGACGACTCTGTATCTAATGTGCAATTGTTCTACAGGTCTGAAAATGATTTGAATTGGTCAGAACTACCGCTGAGCATAACCGAATTGTATTATCAAACTGAAATACCGGTATTATCATTCAATTACTATTCACTAAAGATAAATGCGGAAGATCCCTCCGGCAATTCGATTAGTATAGAAATGGTACCAGCCTTTTTTTATAGTAAAAGCACATCAATAAAAGTTGATAAGCATGAAATTATTAGTTCCTTTAAACTATATCAGAACTTTCCCAATCCGTTTAATCCAACAACAACAATAAAATATGCTCTGCCAAAATCATCATATGTTGAGTTGAAGATTTATGATCTTATAGGAAGAGAGATAAAAACTTTAGTTTCAGGTAATGACACAGAGGGATATAAAGAAGTTGTATGGGATGGAAGGAACAATTCAGGTGAGCAGGTTTCAAGCGGGATTTACTTTTATCATTTTAAAGCTTCTTCAACTGAGGATGGAAAGGTGTTTGAGAAAAGCGCCAAGCTGATGCTTCTAAAATAAGTACAATGTTATTGTTTGTTTTTGTAATGCCAGTTGGTTTGTTGTTTCTTTTTGACCAAGTGATCGAAGATGTTAATTATAAGTTTCAGATTGTTATTTTTTGATGTAACTCTTATAGATAGTGTTTATTTAATCATTCAATAAAAGGAGATAGTTATGAAAAAGAATTTACTTTTTATTGCTGCTATTTTATTTTTGTTCACCGCTGTTATCTTTCCGCAAGATCAGGGAATGACAGGTGAAACCCATAGGAAAAATGTTGGTAAAATTCTGTGGGCAAAAGAAAGAATACTAAAGGATGCCCAGGATCAGATAACATACGAAACTGTTTTTAATGTATCTGACCCGGTGTACGGAAGAGTTTTTCTTGAAAAAAGCCTGCCGCGTCTTTCTGAAGGACTGGGGGATAATTGTTTCAACAATAATTCTAACTTTCGTTTGATGGTATTTGTGGATGGAGTTGATAAAGGAATTATCAATCAAAATTATTTACCGGGTGGGAAAACATGGACAACTTGCCAAATCTGTCTTAATTTATCTCCTGGGGATAACCCGGATGATGTCAACGGAGGTGTTCCAGAAAAGTGGGCTGAATTGGTAAAAACATTACCAAATGGGACCCATGAATTTAAATTTGAGTTTTATGGTGGTGATGGAGATAAATGTTTAAAGAAATTTGCAGAGGGATCTTTTACTTTGAATAAATCTGGAGAAATGGTTGCCGGAAAACTTAATAAACTTCCAATTGCAAAAATGAAAGATGCGGCACTTCAATCATCTATGCTAAAAGCAATAAAGGATAAAGGCTGGAAGAATGAATCACCAATTAAAGTTGTAATAGTTGAAGATGACTGGAGAATCATCCGGGATTATCTTGGGAATATTCTTCGCAGGGAAATTAACACAAACGTAATATTAAAGAATAATGATGGCAACTGCCGGTTGACTGATATTTCTTTTACACAGGAATACAAGGGTGGAAATAAGTATGGTGTTACTGAAGTTTATGGTATCGGAATGAAAAATATTCCGTTCGATTGTGAAGCTGCTAAGTAAAAGCCCAAATTAAATTTTATATAAGTCTGAACCCGGTTATATGCAATGAACTTGGTTCAGACTATTTTTATCTAATATTAAATTAACTACTAAAAAACAACCTGCTCTATTGCCCCAAAATCATTACACTTGCTATTCCATTTTTGATTCCATAATTTTTGCCCAGTATTTTAATATAGAGTAAATGGATATAAAAACATTATCATTTGATGTAAAGACAAAAGGCTTTAACGATTTAATCGATATTACTGATAATGTTCAATCGCTTATCAGCAGCTCCGGGTTATCAGAAGGAAATGCGCTGGTATTTGTGGTTGGCTCTACGGCTGGAATAACAACCACCGAGTTTGAGCCCGGTTTGAAAAAAGATCTGCCAGAACTTTTTGAAAAATTAATTCCTTCGAACAAAAATTATCATCATGATAACACCTGGCACGATGGTAATGGTTATGCGCATTTAAGAGCATCAATTCTAGGCGCATCTTTCACCGTTCCTTTTTCCAACAAGCAGCTTTTACTTGGAACATGGCAGCAAATAATTCTTATCGATTTTGACAATCTACAGAGAACCAGACATATTATTTTACAACTAATTGGTAAATAAGAGTTCATTATGAATAAACATTTGTACTATATAAAACTGTTAGCAATCCCGGTATTATTTCTTTTCGGCGGCTGGGGAAAAGTTGCCCATCAAAAAATAAATTATAATGCAGCACAATATTTCCCCAAGGAAATGAACGGTTTTGAAAACTGGAAGGACTATCTTTCTGAGCACGCTTCCGATGCGGATAACAGAAAGGGAAGCGATCCTACAGAAGGCATTAAACATTATATAGACATCGATAGTTACTCCGAGTTTGTTACAAATGGATTTATATCTCAAAATTTAGATTCGATGGTTATGCTGCACGGGGCAGCTTATGTGAACGACCAGGGGATTTTACCATGGGCAACGATTACTACTTTCGATTCTTTGAAGAAATGTTTTAGCAGAAAGGATTGGAACAGAGCAAAATTTTTTGCGGCAGATCTTGGACATTATGTTGGTGACGGACATATGCCGCTTCATATTACAAAAAATTATAATCCGGGTGGATTGCATTCCAGGTATGAAAGCAATCTAATGAGCCGGTATGCAGATCAAATAATTTTTAATACGGATTCTATCGGCTACGTTTCAAATACTTCCGATTTTATTTTTCATTATATCTATTCAAATTATTCATATGTCGATTCAGTAATTCAGTCGGATATTAATTCAAAAAGTACTGCCGGAAACACAAACAGCGATTTGTATTATTCAACCTTGTGGAGTCAAACAAAAAACTTTACAAGCGATCTATTAAACCATGCAGCTAAAAATTTAGCTGTGTTAATATATTCCGCTTGGGTAGAAGCCGGCAAACCACAAATTGTTACGCAGGTAAAGGATGAAAGAGGATCTTCAAATTTCCGGCTATTTCAAAATTATCCGAATCCTTTTAATCCATCAACAGAAATTGGTTTTCAACTTGCTTCGTTTAGTACTGTAACTTTAAAAATATTTAATGTTCTTGGAACCGAAGTTGCAACATTGGTAAATGAAGATAAACCAGCAGGTAATTATGAAGTTGTGTTTAATACCAGTAGGAGTGAGGTTACTTCGCACCTAACAAGTGGAATTTATTTTTATAAGCTTACTGCAGGAAGTTACTCAACAACTAAAAAGATGATGGTGATGAAATAAAAAAAGGTAATACTGACTTGAATCTTCCCCAGTTTAAATAAGAAGAGATTAAAAATAAATTTGGATCCGAACTAAGTTCAATCACGCCGTAATTAATCTTTATCCATTATTTACTTAAAAGCCACTAAATCATTCCTTTTCCATACCACATATCTTTTTCAATAAAAAGTTACTATTTGCCAATTTGCTTATTCCACCTTTTAGTATTACTTTTACAATGTAATTCCGCCCCGTTGAGGGCGTTTTTTGTTATATGAATATCTTACAGAAAAAAATATCAGATCTTGCCTTACAAGTAACAGAAGGTTTAGGTTTTCTACTTATAGAAGTTGTCTACAAAGGCGACGAAAGGAATCGAATTATTCAGATTTTTATTGATAGTGAAACCGGTGTATCCGCAGACGATTGTGCAGCAGTAAGCTTTCAATTAGCAAAGATTTTGGAAGAACAAGATTTAATTCCATATAAATATCGGTTAGAAGTTTCTTCGCCTGGTACCGAGCGACCATTAAAATTCCTGAAACAATTTCCCAAACACTTGAACAGAAAATTTGAGGTAATTTACCACGCTGAAGAAGAAATGAATAAAATAGAAGGTAAGCTTATTCAAATAGATGGCGAAGATCTTTACTTCAGCCAAAACAAAAATGAATTAATGATTAACTTTAATAAAATTAAGTCAGCAAAAGTAATAATTAGCTTTTGAAGTTGGAGGAAAAAATAAATGAATAGTGAGATAGTTGAATCCTTCTCCCAGATGGTTAGAGAAAAGAATATCGATAAGGATGTTCTTGGAGGAATAATCGAGGAAATATTCGGAATACTTGTTAAGAAAAAATATGGACTCGAAGCAGTATATGATGTAGTTGTTAATATGGATAAGGGTGATATAGAAATATTTCTTGAAAAACAAATTGTTGAAAATGTAGTTGATCCAAATATTGAAATTAGTTTAGAGGAAGTAGAAAAACGCGGCAATGATGATGGATTAGAAGTCGGCGAAGTTTTTGTTGAAAAATTAGATTTAAGTTCCTTTGGCAGAAGATTGATAAATCTTGCTCGTCAGAGTTTAAACCAGAAAATCCGTGAACTTGAAAAAGATATTATTTATAATGAATATATTGAAATGCTTAACGAGATAGTTGTTGGCGATATTTACCAGGTTAGAAAGAATGACATTCTTGTTAACCATAATAAGAATGAATTGCTACTTCCGCGCCACGAACAAATCCCGAGAGAAAAATATCGCAAAGGAGAGACTGTTAGAGCAATTGTAAAAGAAGTTAAAAAAACGCCGAATGGTCCGGTAATTATCGTTTCCCGCGCTGATAATTTATTCCTGCAAAGATTGTTTGAAATTGAAATACCAGAAATTTATGATGGCGTAATTGAGATAAAAGGAATTGCAAGAGAACCAGGTGAAAGAGCAAAGGTTGCAGTCGAATCTTCCGATGGAAGAATTGATGCTGTTGGAGCATGCGTTGGAATGAAAGGTGTTCGTATCCATGCAATAGTAAGAGAACTGAACAATGAAAATATTGACGTTGTTAATTTTTCTGATGACATAGAAGTATATATTCAAAGGGCATTATCACCTGCTAAACTAAAAGCAATTTCTGTTGATGAAGACACAAGAAAAGCAACAGTGGTAGCTGATAGCGATCAGGTTTCATTAGTTGTTGGAAGAAACGGAGTAAATATTCGACTCGCAATGAAACTTACTGGTTATGAAATTGAAGTTATTAGAGAAGAAAAATCGTATGAAGAATATGAAGAAGACATTGAATTGGTAGATCTGAAAGAAGAACTTGGTAACGAAGTTTATGAAATTCTAATCAACCACCGGTTCGATACGGCATTGGAAGTATTAACTGCAAAACCAGAAAAGTTAAAAGAAATTTCTGAACTTAGTGAAGAGAAAATTGCCGAAATAATTGAAATACTTAAAAATCAATTTGAAGAAGAAGAGTAAATAATTGCGGATTGCTAATTGAGGTTAACGGAATTAAATAATTCTGTTATCCGAAATCTAAAATAGGAAAAATATGTCCGAAGAAGCCAAGACAAAGAAAGTTAGAATTTACAAATATGCATCTGAGTATAATCTATCAGCAGATTCGTTGTTAGAATTCCTCCAGAAGAAAGGACACGATGTAAAATCGCATATGTCCGCTCTATCGGATGATATGATTGCGGATATTACTGCTCATTTCAAAAAGGATATTGAAAAGGCGGAAAAACATTACCGTAAGATTTCGGAATTTCAAAAAAAGAGAGCGGAGAAATCGGAGCAGCCCAGCAAGGAAGAACCAGTAAAAGTAGAAGTAAAAACTGTTGTTGAGGAAATTCCTAAAGTTGAAGAAATTCCTCCGGTTGAGGAAATTGTTGTAAAAGAAACTCATGTTGAAGAAATAGTTCACCAGGTTGAAATTGTAGCCGAAGTTGAAGAGAAGGAAAAAGATAGAAAAGAAATTGAAGAGACTCCTGTAGTTTTAGAAAAGCCAACCGAAGAAACTGACAATCCCACGGAACAGACTGAAATTCTGAGTTATCAGACGGATATGGAAAAGGAAATTAAGCAGCGTAGAGGCTTAACTATTGTTGGTAAGATGGATCTTGATAAAGGTAAGAAAAAACCTGTGGTTTCTCCGGATAGAACAAAATTATCCAAAGGTGAAGAAACTGTACGCGAAGGTGTTCCCGCAAAAGATTTAAAAGTTAAAACTGCTGCTGAAGAATCCGAACTGGATCAATCTAAAAAGAAAAAGAAAAAACCAAAAGCAAAGAAAAAACTAAAAGTAGAAACAACTGAAGAAGTAGTTGCAGTCCCAAAGAAAAAGAAATTTAAGCGCATTGAAGTTGATGGCAGGGAAGTGGATGAAGCAATTAAAAGAACGCTTTCCAGTTTTGATGATTCGGTTGTGGCAGAACGTGCAAGCATAAGAAAAAGAAAGAAAAAGGAAAAAGCAGAAATTCAGGAAAGAAAACTTGAAGAACAGCTTGCAGACGAAAAGAAATTAAAAGTTACTGAGTTTATTGCTGTTAGCGAAATTGCAAACCTGATGAATGTTCCTGTATCCGATGTTATTTCTAAATGTATCGGATTGGGCATTATGGTTTCTATCAACCAGCGACTTGATGTTGATACAATAACTCTGGTTGCAGATGAATTTGGTTTTGAAGTTGAGTTTCAGGATGAGTATTCATCAGAAGAGTTGGCTGATACACCGGATACCATTGCATCCTTGAAACCACGTCCACCGGTAGTTACAATTATGGGGCACGTTGATCATGGCAAAACATCATTGCTTGATCGGATAAGATCTACTAACGTTGTTTCCGGTGAAGCGGGTGGAATAACACAACACATTGGTGCTTACCAGGTAAACGTACAGGGAAAGTTCATTACATTTTTAGATACACCGGGACACGAAGCTTTTACTGCAATGCGCGCCCGTGGTGCAAAAGTAACAGATATTGTTGTTCTTGTTGTTGCTGCGGATGATGCTGTAATGCCACAAACTGTGGAAGCTATAAATCATGCTCAGGCTGCAAACGTTCCAATTATTATTGCGATAAACAAAATAGATAAACCAGGCGCTAACCCGGATAAAATTAAACAGCAGCTTGGCGATAGAAATATTCTGGTAGAAGAATGGGGTGGAAGATATCAATGTATAGAAATATCTGCTAAAGCTGGTAAAAACATTGAAGAACTATTAGAAAGAATTTTGCTTGAAGCAGAAGTGCTTGAACTAAAAGCTAATCCAGATAGAAAAGCCCGCGGAACTGTTGTAGAAAGCCAGCTTGATAAAGGACGTGGAATTACCGGAACAATCCTGGTACAAAAAGGCACGCTGGAAATTGGTGATCCATTTGTTGCGGGTGTAAATCATGGACGTGTTAGAGCTATGTTTGATGAAAGAAATAATAAAGTGATGAAAGCAAGTCCATCAGCGCCGGTTATGGTGCTTGGCTTTGAAGGAGCGCCTCAGGCAGGTGATACTTTCGTAGTTGTAGAATCCGAAAGAGCTGCACGTGAAATAAGCATTAAACGTCAGCAGTTAAAACGTGAACAGGATCAAAGACAAGTTCACCATATTACACTTGATGAAATTGCACATCAGATTAGCATTGGCGGAGTTAAAGAACTTCCACTTATTGTTAAAGGTGATGTGGATGGATCTGTAGAAGCACTTTCCGATTCTTTGATGAAATTATCGAATGAAGAAGTTATAATTCGTGTTATTCATACAGGAGTAGGACAAATTTCTGAAGGTGATGTTCTATTAGCTTCCGCATCTGGAGCAATTATAATTGGTTTCCATGTTCGTCCAAATTTAAATGCCCGTAAACTTGCTGAAGCCGAGAAAGTTGATATCCGGCTTTACAACGTAATTTATGATGCAATCAACGAAGTGAAATCTGCTCTTGAAGGATTACTCTCACCGGTTATTTCAGAAGAAATTACTGCAACCGTTGAAATTAGAGAAACATTTAAAGTGCCTAAAGCAGGAACAATTGCAGGCTGTTATGTTCAGGAAGGTAAGATACAAAGATCTAATAAAGTAAGATTGATTCGCCAGGGAATTGTAACCTGGGAAGGTGAGCTCGATTCCTTAAGAAGATTTAAAGACGATGTTAAAGAAGTTGATGCTGGCTATGAGTGCGGCTTAAACCTGCACAACTTTAACGATATAAAAGTTGGGGACATAGTTGAAGCATATAAATTTATTGAAACTAAAAAGAAATTAGAGTAATGTCATTCAGAATAGAAAAAGTATCTAAGTTGATAAAAGAAGAGATTAGTATAATCTTTCTTTATAAACTGAAAGATCCTGCATTTGGACTTATTACAATTACAGATGTAAAAGTTAGTCCGGATTTACGGGTTGCAAAAATTTATTTTTCGGTTTTTAATAAAGAAAAAAGAAATTTTGTACTGGAAAAAGTAAACGAAGCAAAAGCATTAATTAGAACAGAATTAGCCCAAAGAGTTAAGCTGCGCTTTGTTCCTGATATTGATTTCTTTATTGATGATACAATTGATTACGTCGAAAAGATGGAAGGAATTTTTAAAAAGATTCATGAGAATGATAAACAAAACAACGACTGATCTTACTGAAGTTGATTTTGAACAAGGCGAAGTTGTTCTTATTGATAAAATGATTAATAGACCATCGTTTCATATTATATATAAAATCAGGAAAACTATTGGTGTAAAAAAAGTTGGTCATGCCGGTACGCTTGATCCTAATGCAACTGGTTTACTTATTGTTTGCACTGGCAAAAAAACTAAAGAAATAGAATCGTTTCAGAATCTTGAAAAAACATATACCGGAACAATTACACTTGGTTCGGCAACAAAGTCGATGGATTCCGAATCTGAAGTGATAGAACAAAAAAGTACTGATGGTATAAGTGAAGAGGATATTTATAAAGCAAGAGATTTATTTCTTGGAAAGATAAACCAAACTCCACCGATGTACTCGGCTATTAAGCATAAAGGAAAAGCACTTTACAAATATGCAAGAAAAGGAATTGAAGTTTACAGGGCATCCAGGGAAATAAATGTTTATAAATTTGAAATTACCCAAATCGATTTGCCCAATATTTATTTTGAGATTAATTGTTCAAAAGGAACTTACATTAGAGTATTAGCGAATGATTTAGGACAAGTGCTTGGCTGTGGCGCTTATTTAAGCAGTTTAAATAGAACTCGAATTGGTGAATATAATGTTAAAGATGCTCTTACAATTGACGAGTTTATTAATTTATTTAAGAAAAATATTTCAATAGCACCAGTTATGCAGATTAACAATTGATTTTATTCGTTAAGGTACAAAGACCGTAAAGAAAACATAAATGAAAATCTTTCAAGATATATTGCAGGTTAGTAAAAAGAAAAATACTGTTCTAACAATCGGAACATTTGATGGCTTCCATTTAGGTCATCAAAAAATAATGGAGCAGGTTATTATTGATACTAACGGAAGAGGTGGCAGAAGTCTTGTAATTACTTTCGAACCTCATCCAAGAAATGTAATTTCTAAAGATTATAATCTTAAACTGTTGACTTCAACAGAAGAAAAAATTTCTTTAATAAAAAAAGCAGGCATTGAAAATATTCTTATTATAAAATTCTCTGAAGAATTTTCGAAGTTAACAGCGGAAGAATTTATTAGAGATTATATCGTTGCAAAAATTGGAGCGAGTGAATTAGTAATCGGTCACGATCATCGTTTGGGAAGGGACAGAATTGGCGATGAGAGCAAACTTAAAGAGTTGGGTAAACAATTTTCTTTTGATGTTGCTCCGGTAAATGCTGTAAAAATTAATGGAGAAATTGTAAGCAGTACAATAATCAGGGCTGCCTTGCTTGAGGGTAATATTGATAAAGCAAATGCTTTTCTTGGAAGAAGTTATTCTTTTTCCGGGAAAGTTGTTACGGGTGCTATGCGAGGACGAGAACTTGGTTTCCCAACAGCAAACATTGAATTAGATGAAAATCAAAAACTTGTTCCGGCTAATGGGATTTATATTGTGGAATTTTTTGTTAACTCAAAAAAACATTTTGGATTGATGAACATTGGAACACGCCCAACTTTTGAAGATTCATTAAAAGTTGTTATTGAAGTTTACCTTTATGATTTCAATAATGATATTTATGGAAAAAATGTATCGGTAAATATAATTCACCGTATGCGCGAAGAATTGAAATATCCAGCAAAAGAAGAATTAATTGCGCAAATGGAAATTGACAAAATTAAAGGATTAGAAATAATAAAAAGATTAACTAACTAATTAACCCCGGTTAAATCTGGAGTTACATCGTACAATAAAAAGGAGCAAAACAATGCCTATTACATTTGAAGAAAAACATGAACTTATCAGGAAATATGGTAAGAACGAAAAAGACAGCGGAACCGCCGAGGTTCAAATTGCAATTCTTACAAAAAGAATTAACGATTTGACAGGACATTTTGCTGTACACAAAAAGGATCATCATTCAAGACGTGGATTGATGATGCTGGTTGGTAAAAGAAGAAGAATGCTCGATTACCTTGCAGATAAGGATATTGAGCGATACAGAAATATTATAAAAGAATTAAACATAAGGAAGTAGAACGTAAATGGTATATACAAAAGAAGTTGAAATTGGCGGTAAGATTATTTCTATTGAAACCGGCAGATATGCTAAGCAAGCGGATGGTGCTGTTATGGTTCGCCTTGGCGATACGATGGTTTTTGTTAGCGCCGTTGCCTCGGATGAAGTAAAAGAGGATCAGGATTTTTTCCCTTTATCTGTTGAATACAGAGAAAAATCTTTCGCAGCCGGAAAAATTCCAGGTGGATTTTTCAAACGTGAAGGAAAGCCTTCTGAAAAAGAAGTTTTAAGTGCAAGATTAATTGATAGACCACTTCGCCCATTATTTAATAACAATTTTAAGAATGAAACTCAGGTTATTGCTTTCGTTTATTCATTCGATGGTGAAAATGAATCTGATATTCTTGGTGCAATCGGTGCATCAACGGCACTTACAATTTCAAGAATTCCTCTGCTAGAGCCAATTGGTGAAGTTAGAGTTGGAAGAATAAATAATCAGATAATTATAAATCCAACTTTGGCAGAAATTGCAATAAGTGATTATGAACTTATTGTTGCTGGTACAGCCGATTCTATTATGATGGTTGAAGGCGAAGGTAACGAAATTGGTGAAGTTGAACTTCTGGATGCTCTAAAAGTTGCGCACGAGGAAATTAAAAAACTGGTTCAAGTTCAGATTGAACTCAGAGAGTTATGCGGCAAACCTAAGATGGAAGTTGCGGTAAAAACTGTTGATGAAAATCTTGTTACTGATGTTAAAGCCCTTGCACATGATAAATATGCGGAAACAGTTTCAACAATTCTTGCAAAAGAAGAACGCTCGGCTAAGAATAAAGAAATAAACACTTTTGTACTTGAATCACTGAAAGAAAAATATCCCGATCAGGAAAAAGAAATTAAGCAACTGCTGCACGATACTGAAAAAGAATTAATGCGCAAAAGAATCCTTGATGAAGGCTTGCGTCTTGATGGAAGAAACACTACACAAATCCGTAATATTTCTATTGAGCTTGGTGTGCTACCTCGTACTCACGGATCAGCTTTGTTTACGAGAGGAGAAACACAAAGTTTAACAACACTTACGCTTGGTACTAAGAATGATGAACAGAAAATAGATGGTCTGCAGGAAGAGTACACTAAAAGATTTCTGCTGCACTATAATTTTCCTCCTTTTTCTGTTGGTGAAGTTGGAAGAATTTCCAATGTTGGAAGGAGAGAAGTTGGCCACGGAAATCTTGCTGAACGGGCAATTAAAAAGTTAATGCCCGATGAATTAAAATTTCCCTATACAGTACGCTTGAATTCAGACATACTTGAATCAAATGGTTCCTCTTCTATGGCAACAGTGTGTGCAGGTTCATTGGCTTTAATGGATGGTGGAGTTCCACTTAAAAAACAAGTTGCTGGTATTGCAATGGGATTAGTAAAGGAAGAGAATAAATTTTCAGTACTTTCAGATATTCTTGGTAATGAAGATCATCTTGGCGATATGGACTTTAAAGTTGCCGGAACCACAGATGGAATAACTGCCATCCAAATGGATATTAAGATTCAGGGAATCTCTTTTGAAATTATGGAAAAAGCTCTGGCTCAGGCAAAGGAAGGAAGATTTCACATCCTTTCCATTATGAACGAAGCTATTCTAAAACCAAAGGAAACAATTTCTAAGTATGCTCCAAGTTTGATAACAATTCAGATTCAAACTGATCAGATCGGATTGCTGATTGGACCAGGTGGAAAGACAGTTCAGGGACTTCAGAAGCTTTATGGTGTTGATATCAATATACAGGAAGACGGAACTGTAAGCATTGCAGCAGCGGATAGCGAAGCTGCACGTAAATGTAAAGATTACATCAAACTTCTTACTGCTACTCCAGAAATTGGTGAAGTTTATGAAGGAAGAGTTATTAAAATTATGGAGTTCGGTGCGTTTGTGGAATTTATGCCGGGCAAAGAAGGATTGCTTCACATTTCGCAAATAGATAATAAAAAGATTGCTAAAGTAACTGATGTTATGAAAGAAGGAGATACTTTTAAAGTTAAATTGTTGAAAGTTGAAAACGGAAAATACAGTTTAAGTAAAAAAGCTTTATTGGCTCCTGAAAAACCAATTAGAACAGAAGAACCAAAACAAGGTTAGTTCTTAAAATATTTTTTTTGAATAGTACTTTTTGACCATCCCCGGTCATCACCGCTTAATGATGAATTGATGCCGGGGTAAGTCATCTTCGGAAATAAAATTGAATATCGGGAAATTAAACCTGAATAATAGAGCCATCCTGGCACCTATGGTAGAGGTAACAGATGCGCCGCTACGACAGATATGCCGCGAATACGGTGCTGGGTTAACATTTACTCAAATGATTAGTGCAAAAGGAATATTTGAAAATTCTTTCTACTCCCTAAAAGCTCTTGCTTTTAATCGAAGTGAAAAGCCAATCGCCATTCAACTAATTGCAAACGAACCAGACTATTTAAAGAGAGCCATTAAAGAAGTAAAATCACTTCAACCGGATTTAATTGATTTAAATTGCGGATGTTCTGTTCCTCAGGTTTGCAAATTTGGTTTGGGGGCAGCAATTCTTGATGATCCAATCCTTCTTGCAAAACTTGTTAAATCCATGGTGGAGTCAGCCGGTGATATTCCGGTTTCCATAAAGATAAGATTGGGGCGGGATAAAAATAATATTACTGTTATGCGTAATGCAAAAATAATTGAAGAGAATGGGGCTTCTCTTATGAACATTCATGCAAGAACAAGAAATCAATCTTATTTAGAATTGCCTGATTGGAGCTGGATAAAAAGAGTAAAAGAAGAAGTTAATATTCCGGTTATGGGGAATGGTAATCTGTTTGAGCCAGAAGACTGCATAAATTTAATAAATGAAACCGGTTGCGATTTCGTTTTTATTGCAAGAGGCGCTTTAGGCAATCCTTTCATTTTTAAAAGATTTAACGCACTGTTAGAAACAGGTGTAGATCCCGGTCCACCAACTGTGGATGAAGTTGGCACGGTTGCATTAAGACATTTGAAATTAAATATAAAAGATTCCGGCGAAGAGCTTGGGATTAAAAAAGCACGGAAAAATTTGATTTGGTATTTTAGATTCTACAATGGCATTACTCATTTAATCAATACAATTTTTACAATTGATAATGCTGCATCTGTAGAACAATTTATTCTTGATCATATTGAGAAGATCAGGAACAATAATTATCCTGAAGAGAATTTCGATAAAATAACAAAGAGTTTCAATGAACGAGTTCTCTTTTGGTTAAATAACAATCAGCCCGTGGAAACAGTAAATTAATCGTTCATTTAAAGAGTGTTACTTTTATGGTAAAAGAAATTATTATAAATTCATCTACTTCGCAAACTCGCGTAGCTATTATCGAGGATAATTACTTAGTAGATTTTTTTGTTGACCATCCAGAAAAACGAAGGATGGTTGGCGATATTTATTTGGGCAAAGTGGCAAGAGTTCTACCAGGTATTAAAGCTGCTTTTATAGATATTGGTATGAAGCACGACGCCTTTCTTCACTTTTCGGATATTGGAGATAGGCTTGAAGGTTTGCAAAGTATTTTGGATGAGGATTCTGACATAGATGAAGATGATGACGAGCCATTTAACGGGCAAGCTCCAGCTAAAATAAGCCAGCCACAGGTTGATGAATATGCCAGAAGAGAGATTCCAATTCCAAAGCTTCACAAAGGGCAGGAAATTCTTATTCAGATTACAAAAGAACCAGTTGGAAATAAAGGAGTTCGGGTTACATCTTCAATTTCATTACCCGGAAGATTTTGCGTTCTTCTTCCATTTGATAATAAAATTGGTATCTCAAAAAAAATCTCAGACTTTAAAGAACGGCGTAGATTAAAATATATTGCAAGGGGAATAATCCCAGAGAACTGTGGATTGATTATTAGAACAGCAGCTAAAGAACAAACTGAAGAAGCTCTTTCTGAAGATTTAAAATACCTCTGGAAAACCTGGGAAGATCTGCAAGCTTCTGTTAAAACAGAAAAACCACCATCGTTGGTTTACCAGGATTTAAGCACTACTTCAAGTGTAATCAGAGATCTGTTTACCCCGGATGTTTCTAAGATATTCATCGATTCTAAAAAATTATACAAGCAGATTAAAAGTTATATCCATTTACTTCAGCCCTCACTTGAAGACAAAATAGAAT
The DNA here is from genome assembly GCA_026390815.1 of Ignavibacteriales bacterium. Classification (NCBI taxonomy): domain Bacteria; kingdom Pseudomonadati; phylum Ignavibacteriota; class Ignavibacteria; order Ignavibacteriales; species Ignavibacteriales bacterium. Next base: position 101,348 of record JAPLFH010000054.1, read on the forward strand.
TGTTTAGAGAACAATCATCTATTTTTGAATCTTTTAAGATTGAAGAGCAGATAAAAATGTTGATGGGACGCCGGGTTCCGCTTCCTGCGGGCGGATATATTATTATTGATCATACAGAAGCAATGGTTGTTGTTGATGTGAACAGTGGACGATATGCTGCAAAGAAAGAACAAGAATTGAATTCACTTAGAACTGATTTGGAAGCAGCCCGCGAAATTGCCCGGCAGCTTAGGTTAAGAGATATTGGTGGATTAATTGTAGTGGATTTTATTGATCTTGATGATGATAAAAATCGTAAGAAAATTTATGATGAACTTAAAAAAGAATTTAGAAAGGATAGAGCGAGAGTTTCTGTTTTACCAATGACTGAATTTGGTTTAGTTCAGATTACCAGGCAGCGCATCCGGGAGAACATTCTTCATATTATGAATGAGGTTTGCCCATTTTGTGCCGGGACCGGATTATTGACAAAAAAATCAAATCTTATTCACGAAATTGAAGAATGGTTGAAGCGATTTAAAAGAAGTTCAAGTGAAAAACTTCTTATTCTAAATGTTCATCCTTCTTTAGGTAAAATATTAAAACAAGGGAAAATTAAAACAATTACAAAATTACAATTCAAATTTTTTATTAAAATAAAATTAAATGAAATGGATTCCATAAATCCCGCTACATTCCAATTTGTTTCTGTAAAAACGCAGAAGGATTTAACGGCGGAATATATTTCGTAAAATTTTCATTCTGTGGATTTAGTTCCGGCATAATAGCCGGAACCATTCTAAAATTAGGATTCAACAACTTCTTTTGTCACCAAAATATCTTTTCGTAAATTTGGAATGGGTTTGTATTATCATAATATTATTTTTAGCCAACATAGAAAGAGAGAATTATGAAATTTTTTATCGATACCGCAAATATTGCTGAAATTAAAGAAGCAGCTTCTTTAGGAATTCTTGATGGTGTAACTACTAATCCATCTCTTGTTGCAAAAGAAGGGAAAGAATTCCGAGCCTTACTTAAGGAAATTCTTGAAATTGTTGACGGACCTATCAGCGCAGAAGTTATTTCAACAGATTATAATGGAATTCTAAAGGAAGCGCACGATCTGGCTTCCATGCATAAAAACATTGTTGTTAAAGTACCTTTAATTAAGGAAGGACTGAAAGCTGTAAAAACTTTATCCGATGAAGGGATAAATACAAATGTAACTTTGTGCTTCTCACCATCTCAGGCGTTATTAGCTGCAAAAGCTGGTGCAACTTACATTAGTCCATTTATTGGTAGATTAGATGATATAAGCATGAATGGAATGGATTTAATTCAACAAATAGTTCAGATTTACAGAAATTATGATTATAAAACAGAAGTTTTGGTTGCAAGCATTCGCCATCCAATGCATCTTGTTGAGGCTGCCTTAATTGGTGCCGATGTAGCTACAATGCCCTTTAGTGTTATAAATAAATTATTCAATCATCCTTTAACGGATCTTGGTTTACAAAGTTTTCTAAATGATTGGAAAAAACTACAACAAAAATAGATTGGTTATGAAAAAAACTACTCTTTATTCAGTACACGAAAAATTAGGCGCCAAGTTAATTGAATTTGCCGGTTATATGATGCCGGTTCAATATTCATCGATAATTGCAGAGCATAAAGCTATTCGCAATTCAGTTGGTGTTTTCGATGTTTCGCACATGGGCGAAATTTTTATCAAAGGTAAAAAAGCGCTCGACTTTGTTCAGCACATTACAATCAATGATGCTTCAAAGCTAACAAATGGAAGAGTTCAATACTCGGCTATGTGTTATCCTGATGGTGGAATTGTAGATGATCTTCTTGTTTATAAGCTAAACGATGAAGAATTTATGCTTGTTGTTAACGCTTCAAATAAACAAAAAGATTATAACTGGATGATTGAGAATAATAAATTTGGTGTTGAGATTCTTGATCTATCAGATGATTATACGCTGCTCGCGGTTCAGGGACCAAAATCCGGTGATGTTCTTCAGAAAATATGCAATCGAACATTGAATTTGGAATACTATCATTTCTTCGAAGCAAAATGTGCAAAAGTTAATATGATTGTTTCCCGAACTGGTTATACTGGTGAGCTTGGATATGAATTATATTTTAAAGGTGATGAAAAAGTGGCTGAAAATGTTTGGATGCATATCTTTGAAGCTGGCAGGGAATTCAATATTCAACCTATTGGATTAGGTGCAAGAGATTCCCTAAGACTTGAGATGGGTTTTTGTCTTTATGGAAACGATATTGATCAAACTACTAATCCTTTGGAAGCCGGACTCGGTTGGATAACTAAATTGAATAAAGAAAATTTTATTGCTAAAGATGCAATATTAAAAGTAAAAGCTGATGGTCTGAAAAGAAAGTTGGTTCCAATTATATCGGAAGAAAAATCTTTTCCACGCCACGGTTATGATTTAACTTTAGATGGTGATAAGGTTGGAACAATAACAAGCGGAACTGTAAGTCCTGTTTTGGAAAAAGCAATCGCACTTGGTTATGTCGATTCAAAATTTGTAAAAGATGATGCTCAAATTAATTTTTTAATCCGCGGTAAAGAAGTTCCGGCACGAATAACTAAATTACCGTTTGTAAAAAAGTAATATTTGGAAAGCTATTTAAAAAATGAAGATTAATATAAATTTTTCCCCTTCGCTTGTAGAAGAACTGTACTTTGCCGGTAAGAATACTGTTGTTATTGATGTTCTTAGGGCTACCACTACAATTGTAGAAGCGTTAAAAAATGGCGCTAAAGAAGTGATTCCTGTAAGTACTTTTGAGTTTGCTCAAAAAGCTTCTGGTAGTTTTTTTGGCGGGCAAACTCTTCTTGGTGGTGAAAGAAACACAAAAAAGATTGAGGGATTTAACTTAGGCAATTCACCATTGGAATATACCAAAGATGTAGTTAATGGAAAATCGATTATTCTTTTTACAACTAATGGTTCCAAATCAATTGTAAAAGCTAAGTTTTCAAAAAATCTTTTCATTTGTTCGTTTATTAATCTTCATACAGTTGCAAAACATACAGCTCAATTAGGTAATGATCTGGAAATTCTTTGCGCTGGAAGAAACGGTGGATTTAGTATTGAAGATTCAGTTTGTGCAGGCAAACTTGTTGCAGAAATTTTAACTCACAATAGCGAAGCTGTTCTGACAGATTCGGCTAAAGCGGGTTTAGTTTTATCCAAATCGTATGGCAAAAGTCTATTGAAAATTTTGAAAGAAAGTGAGCATGGTAAAATTTTAGTTGCAAATGGGTTTATGGATGATGTAAAATATTGTGCGCAGGTAGGTATTATTGATTTACTTCCGGTTTACAGCGAGGGAACAATTAAAATTCCAGCTAGTTTATCTAATGGAAACGTTTAAGTAAAAGTTAGTTAAAAAATGGCTCTTAAAAAAAAAATAAATAACTTAACTAACACAGAAAAATATTTTGTTGTTTCGGTAGAAAAAAAGAAAAAAATCCTTGGGATTTTTCTGCTGGTAATTTCACTGTTGTTATTTTTAAGTATAATTTCATACTCTTCAAAAGATCAAGCTAATCCTCCTTTGCAGCTTAAAGATTTTGTCCGGGTTTTCTCTCCAGATCCTTCATTTGCAAAACAGATTGATGAAACACAAAACTGGCTTTCGGTCTTTGGTGCATACATCTCTAACTTTTTTGTTAATGCTACTTTAGGATTTAGCTCGATTGTTTTTCCAATTATTATTTTTATCTGGAGTTTTGAAATTTTACGGAAAAACAAGAACACCAAATTCGCTTTAAGTTTATCCAACTTCTTAATTATTGCTGCTATTCTTATTGCTACTTTATTTGGTGTCCTACGGTTTAAATTAAATGTTTTTAGCAGTTTGAATGAACTATCCGGTAATGCTGGTGGTTTTCTTGGATTAACATTAAGTCGGTTGCTTGGTGGTTTAGGCAGTTTGATTCTACTATCAACATTAATACTTATTACTTTAATTATTGCAATTGATTTGAAACTTAGCAGGTTACTTGAGTTTTTTAAGAGCTTGTTTGAAAAAGATGAAACAAAATTATCAGCGGAAGAGCGCCAGTCAAAATCAGAAAAAAATCTTTCCAAAATAAAGGAGTTGAAAGAAGATAAACCTAAACGAACACGATTAATGAAGTTTAAAAATGATGAAGCTGAAGCTGCTGAACAGGGCGAGGAAACCAAGATTCGAATAGTCCGTTCTGAAGAACCGAAAACTGTTGAAGAAAAAGTTGAAGAGAAAGATGTTAAATCTGAACAGAAAAAGGAAGACAAGAAAAAAACTGACACTCAATCAATCCAGGAAATTGATAAAGACATAGAAGCCAGGCTTCCTAATCAATGGGATGAAATTATAAATTACAAAAAACCACCAATTACATTACTCGATCCTGCGCCGGAAGAAAATTATAAAGTTGCAGAAGAAGAATTAAAAAAGAATGCTGAACTGTTAAAAGAAAAATTATCTTTGTTCGATATTAAAATTGAGGATATTACGGTTACACCGGGACCAGTAGTTACACTTTATGAAATTGTTCCTGAACCCGGCGTTAAGATAAGCAGGATTGTTAGTCTGGAGCACGATATTGCTCTTGCGCTTGCCGCAAGAGGAATAAGAATAATTGCTCCAATTCCTGGAAAAAGTGCAATTGGTGTAGAAATACCAAATGCTGAAGCAGCTTTGGTTAATGCCCGTTCGGTACTTTCAAAATCAGGCGAGATAAAAGATGAACTTCCACTTGCCATTGGAAAAACAATAGTAGGTGATGTTCTTATAACCGACCTTGCAAAAATGCCGCACCTGCTTATTGCCGGTTCAACTGGTTCCGGAAAAAGTGTTGGAATAAATATGATTATCTGCAGCTTGCTTTTTTCCAAGGATCCATCAGATGTAAAGTTTGTTATTATCGATCCAAAAAAGATTGAGCTTTCTTTCTACCAGAAATTAAACAAACATTTTCTTGCTGTTTCACCTGATCTGGATGAAGAGATAATTACGACTCCACAAAATTCTGTTCTGGTACTTAAATCAGTTGAATATGAAATGGAAAAAAGGTACAACCGCCTTGCTAAAGCAGGAGTTAGAAATATTGTAGATTATAATCAGAAAGTTGCTGATCCTAAAAGACGACCAAAAGATACCGATGAAGTGCAGCATTATAAAATGCCATATATAATTGTAATAATTGATGAGCTGGCTGATTTGATGATAACAGCAAGCAAGGAAGTGGAAGAGCCAATTGCGCGCCTTGCTCAATTAGCACGTGCAGTTGGAATTCATTTGGTGCTTGCAACTCAGCGTCCATCTGTAAATGTTATTACCGGTGTTATTAAAGCCAATTTTTCTGCAAGGATGGCTTACCAGGTTGCAACAAAAGTTGATTCGAGAACTATCCTGGATATGAACGGTGCCGAACAATTGCTTGGAAGAGGAGATATGTTGTTCCTTCCATCAGGAACACCTAAACCGATTCGTGTTCAGAATGCTTTTATTTCTACAGAAGAAGTTGAAAGAATAACAAACCATATTTATTCGCAGCCAGGATATTCTAAAAGATATTTCCTTCCGTCGCTTTATGAAAAGAAGAAAGAATCAGAAGGTGGATTTCTTGCCGACCGTGATCCGATGTTTGATGACGCAGCTAAAGTAATTGTTAGACATCAGCAGGGTTCTGTTTCGCTTTTACAAAGACGTCTTAAACTTGGCTATTCCAGGGCAGCAAGAATTGTTGATCAGCTTGAAGAAGCTGGAATTGTGGGTCCTGCCGATGGAAGCAAGGTGCGTTCAGTTTTGGTAGATGATGAGCAACAATTGGAAACAATATTACGCAGTCTTTAGTATAACATTCAACTTTTGGATGATTGAAATGAAAAATATCTTTAAATTAATTTTAATACTGATGATGCCAGCAGTTTTGCTTTGTCAGAATGGAAATCAGGTATTAAAAAACCTTCAAACTAAGTTTGAATCTATCACCAATTTCAGCTCTGAGTTTTCACAATCCAGCAGATTTGCTGATAGTAAAAAACCAATTACTTACTTGGGAAAATTCTTTTTTGAAAAGGAAAATAAATACAGAATTGAACTGAAGAATTCTGAAATAATTTCTGATGGTAAAACCATTTGGAATTATAACAAAGCTGCAAAAAAAGTAATACTTGGCAACGCTGAAGATAATTCTTCTTCATTTTCTTTAAAAAATATTGTTTATGAATATCCCTCCCAGAGTAATGTAGAATATGTTGGCAAAGAAACAATGGATGGAAAATCCTGCGAAGTTATCCGTTTAACTCCCAAAGAAAGGAAGAAAAGTTTTGAAGCAATAAAAATTTGGGTGGATGATTCCAATCTTATTAAAAAAGTTGAAATAAGTGATAATAATGGAGCGACCTTAGAATTTGAACTTTCCAATATAAAATTGAACCAAAAAATTTCTAACGACAAATTCAATTTCAGCCCAACAAAAGGAATAGAAGTTATTGACCTCAGATAACAAGACAAGTTTTACAATTAAGCAAACCACCGGGGTTATTATTTCTCTCCTGCTTACCGCAATTTTTTTGTACATTGCTTTTCATGGTGTAAATTTCAGTCGTATCATTAATCTAATTTCTCAATCTTCTATTTTCTGGATAATAGTTTTAATTCTTTCGTTATTGCTCTCCCATTTCTTAAGGGCAGTCCGTTGGAAAATCATTATTGGTTCAGTCAAACCAAATGCATCTTTATTAAATTTATTTGGAGCATTAATGGTTGGGTATGGTGTTAACTGTGCTATACCACGCCTTGGTGAAGTTTCCCGTGCGGTTGTTTTAGGTAGATGGGAAAAATTGTCCAGATCTTCTTTGTTCGGAACGGTAATAGTGGAAAGAGTAATTGATATTTTGGCTTTTGCTGCAACAGTTGTAATTAGTGCTTTTATCTGGACTGGAAATCTATATGCAAATTTCCCCTGGTTAAAAACTTCAATATATATTGTTACAGTTTTGATGGTTGCAATTATTTTATTCCTCTTCCTATTGATTGAAATGAAAGAGAAATTGTCTAAGGTAATTGTTAGAATTATTGGGAAAGTTTCCGAAAAATTCGCTAACAAAATTGCTTACATTTTCGAAATGCTATTGATGGGATTTGGAAGTTTAAAGGGAATTAGGAATTATTTCCTTACCGTGTTGATTACTGTAATTATTCTTTTAATTTACGCGCTTAATTCATACATCGGATTTCTGATTGTTGGGATGGAAAATATTACTTCCGTAAACTACGGTATGGCTTGGATGGTTATGAGTATTAGTTCAATAGGAGTTATTATTCCCACACCTGGGGGTACCGGTTCCTACCACACACTTGCCAAATCGGTACTGGTATTATTGTTTGGTTTTGGAGAAGAAATAAGTCTTGCATATGCCATTGTTACACATATTGTATCATATTTGCTTTTTGTTGTTACTGCACTTGTTTTTTTCTTTTGGCTGGATAAAAAATATGCTAAACGTAATGGAAGAAGAGAAAAATTTTCTGATATTATTAAAACACAAATGGATGAAGAATGAAAAAATTACTATTACTACTTTTTTTTGTTAGTATAGAATTAAACGCACAAATTGATATTAGTGCAGGTATGGGCATTAATTTTTCATCAATGGCTTCATTGAACGATTATATAAGCGCACTGAATCCCTCCAACCAGCTTACAACATTTAATTCCAACGTTGAGTTTTATGGCGAGGTTGGTTATTTATATTCAAACAGTTTTCTTTTAGCGCTTGATTATTCATTCTCGATTTTTTCTTATACTAATCAATATGCGGGAATTGGAAAATATGAATTAGCATTTAATCAGCATTCTCCAACAGTAATGGCTTATTACCATATTAAAGGTGATGGATATAAATTTAAATTAGGTGGGGGATTAGGTTTAAGATATGTTTCACTTTCCGAAACACTACCGCAATCTAACTCATCAAAAAACTACACAGCAACTGGATTTGGTATTCTGTTAAAGGCAGAAGGGAACACTTCTATTGGAAAAAATATTTATGCTACCATTGCACTAATTTTAAAAATGGATTATCCAGGCGTACCAAAGTCCGGCGGTACTTCTTTATCTTACAATCCTTCAAGCATCCAGGATGTAAATGTTAATGCTGTATCCGGTGGAATTAGACTTGGAATACTCTACACTTTTTAAGAGGAACTATGAACATTATTGAAGCGATAATTCTGGGTGTTGTTCAAGGACTTACAGAATTTTTACCGATAAGCAGCACAGCTCATTTAACAATTGCTGGTAAGTTGATGAATGTAATTTCTCAGGCAAATCCGGAAAGATGGACGGCATTTATCGCAGTTATCCAGTTAGGAACGATGTTAGCGGTGGTAATTTATTTCTGGCTGGACCTTTGGAAAATAATAACTGAGTTTTTAAGCAACAACTTTTTTAAAAGAAAAAAATTTGCAGAACAAACATTAAATTCCAAAATGGGATGGTATATTCTAATTGGTACTTTACCAATCGTTATTCTTGGATTAAGTTTTAAAAATGCAATAGAAGGTGCACTTACTAAAAATTTATTGGTAATTTCCATAAGTTTGATTGCACTTGCAGTCTTACTTGCAATCGCAGAAAAAGTTAGCAAGTATGTAAAAGATATTCATCAGGTAAAATGGTATGATGCTTTACTCGTTGGTTTTGGTCAGGCGATGGCATTAATTCCTGGAGCATCGCGTTCCGGTACAACAATTACAGCCGGATTATTTTTAGGATTCAACAGAGAAACCGCAGCAAGATTTTCATTTTTGCTTAGCATTCCAGCGGTTTTAGCAAGCGGTTTGCTTGAGCTTAAAGAATCATTACCATACATAAATTTATCCGATATTGTAAATCTCAGCGCCGCCGCTTTAGCGGCTGGCATCAGCGGTTATTTGGCAATTGATTTTCTTTTAAAGTTTCTTAGAAAAAATTCAACTTTCATTTTTATATATTACAGAATAATTTTGGGTGTTGGAATTTTGTTATTGCTTGGGTTACATTATGTTTAACCAAGCTTGGAATGTAAATATGGCTAATTACATTTCGCCCTTTCCAACATTTCATTAACAAATATTTGAAATAATATAAAGGAGTAACAATGTTTAAATCTCTAATTTCAGTTTTCTTAGTAATGCTTATACTTGGTTGCAATAATTCAAAAAAAACAGAAGGTGCAGCGATGCAAGAAGCTGATTCAACAAAATCAAAGGAGTCAACTGTGGACATGAATTCAATTGAAAAAGTAATTAGTAAAACTCCAGACTCAATAACTGTTGCCACAATCACTACAAAACTTGGTAATATTGAAGTAGAGTTATATACTAACGATGCACCAAAAACCACACGTAATTTTATTGGGTTAAGCATGATGGGATTTTTCAATAACATTATATTCCACAGGGTTTCCAAAGGATTTGTAATTCAAGGTGGCGATCCTACAGGAAGTGGCAGCGGTGGCTCAAGCATTTATGGTGGTGAGTTTGAAGACGAATTAAATCCTGAAACAAATAGTTATAAAAACGGATATGACCGTGGTGTACTTGCAATGGCTAACAAAGGTGAAAACACAAATACCTCCCAGTTTTTCATTATGCTTAGCGATGTACCACAAATGCCAAAAAAATATACAATCTTTGGCAAAGTAATTAAAGGAATGAATGTGGTTGATAAAATAGCTGCTGGTAAAATTGTTCCTCAAATGGGTCCAACCGATGGTAAACCAGAACAACCAATCGCAATGGAAAAAGTATCCGTTGAAAAACGGGTTTCTAAAATCAACAGCATTTTTGATACAAAATAAATATTGTGAATCGACATAACTTGCCGGCTTGTAATTCATGAGTCAAGTTATGTCAATTCTTTTAATACAATGGCTAAAAAGAAAGTAGAAGTACCATCCATATATACAATAGGAAAGTTTCTAAAAAAAGAAACTCTGCTTCCAATCTATTGTTTTTATGGTGATGATACTTTTAGTATTGAAAACGCGGTTAAAGCTGTGGAAAAAGTTGTTGATCCATTTTTAACCTCCGACTTTGATAAAGAAATTATTAACGCAGAAGAAAGAACAGTTGTTGAAGTGATCGATTTAGCTTTAGCTTTTCCATTTGGTTCAGAAAAGAAATTAATAATTCTAAAAGATTTTGATGAACTAAAAGGAGATAAAAAACAATTTGCTCCATATGTAAAAAATCCTTCTGCATCAACAGTAATGCTGATTACAAAATATGGTAATATTGCTAATCTTGAGGCAGAACCATTTGCCGCACTTCTTGATAAGAATTTTCTGTTTGAAGCTAATGAGTTAAAAGGAAAAGATCTTTCAAGTTGGATAGTTAAATTCGCAGCGAAAAATGGAAAAATTATTTCCACAGAAAATGCTGAACTTTTAATTGATACTGTTGGTGACAACAGAACACTGATTGAAATGCAGCTTCAGAAAATATTTACGTACCTTGGCGATAATAAAGAAATTAGACTTGATGTTATTAAGAGTGTTGCTTCCCAGCTAAAAGAATATATCATTTTTGATTTGCTTAATGCAGTTGGCAGCAGAAATAAATCAAAAGCAGTTGAGGTTCTTTTTAATCTACTTGCACAGGGGGATGAAGATAAGCAAGCACTTTTTATTCTTGCTATGCTTAATAAATACTTTACCAGCATCGCTCAAATTCCAGAGTTAGAAAAGGATAATATTACCGAACAGGCTAAAGCAAGAATTATTGGAACTCATCCTTACTATTATAAGGAATACGTGAAGGCAAGTAATTTTTATAAGGAACCAAAGATTCTTAAAATTAGCAGAGCATTGCTAAATGCTGATGTTACTATGAAAACAACTTCAACAGATACTAAGACTGTAATGCTAATGCTTTTAGCAGAAATATTTCAATGATTGGTTAAAGTGATTAGATTGCTTGATCATTTTAAATTTGATAACTTATTTATTTTTATCAAACAAAAGCCCAGCTATTGAGTACGGAATCCTTGCTTTTGCTCACTCATTTCTGTAAAATTGACCTGAAAAATCTGAAACAATTTTTAACTATAAGAGTATAATATCATTGTTGAACAATTTATCAACGCTTACTGACGAACAACTTATAAGCGAGTTTCAAATTAATAATACAGTTGAAGCTTATGAGCTACTGGTTAAGCGATACAAAGACCCGTTGATGAACTTCGTTTACCGCTTTGTTGGCGATAGGGATGTAAGTTCTGATGTTGTTCAGGATACAATGATTCGTTTTTATCTGAATAAAGATTCTTATAAATCCTTTGCAAAGTTCTCTACATGGATTTATACAATTGCTACTAATCTGGCTAAAAATGAATTGAAAAGAAGGAAAAGGAAAAGACTTTTTTCTATAGATAATGATGATGATGAACAAGAAATAGTTATTAAAGATAATGCAGCTTTACCGGATGTTCTTGCGGATAGTGAATTAAAGAACCGGATAATTGAAAAAGCACTTTCCAAAGTAAAACCTGTTTATAGAGAAGTTGTTATACTTAGAGATGTGCAGGACTTATCATACGAGGAAATAGCAGAAATTACGGGTTTATCAATTGGAACCGTTAAATCGAGAATTAATCGTGGAAGAACACAACTACAAAAATTGTTAAAATTTATATACCATGAGTAACGCCTATGTTAAAAAATTACAATGATGAAAAATTTACTAATGTGATAAATTCACTAAGGGAATTGCCACACATACCTGCTCCAAACGATTTTGAAGTAAATCTAAAAAGGGAACTGAATACTGTTTCGCAAATACCTCTTCCAAAACCTGTGCGATACTATTCGTTTTCTAGGAAATTTGCTCCTGCATTTGGATTAGCAGCAATTTTATTTTTAATCTTTTTGATGATCTTGAACCAAGGTCCATCTGAAATTGAAAACCCATTTTTAAAACCGCCATCTTTACGCACTTCTTCCAGTAATCTTAAAAGTGAACAGCTCAATAATCAAATAATAATTACTGAAAACGATGTTGTGATCGATAAAACAAAACCTTTGGAGGTAAAATCCTCCGCTTCAGGTCCAGTTTTAAATAACTTAACAAAACCGGAATTTGCTGCTGAAAGTAAGAAGAATAAATTTATTGATTTAATTTATGCTACAACGGATGAAAATAACATCGATAAAAGTTTACGCGTAAAACCTGGTAGCAAAACACTTAATAATAATAATACCGGTCAAACTGTAGATTTTAATGGATTTAATATTATTCAAGATGAAGACCAGACGATGGATGAACTTAGAGCCAGAATGGATTCTTTAAAGAAAGAGACAAAGGGAAAAAATAAATAGTGATAATGTAAATCTCATTTTCCAATAATTACAAAGATTCCCATTCGGAAGGAACAGGGGACTATTTTGGGGAAGTCAATTCGCAGCTAAAAGTTATCCCGCGGGTAATTATATGAAACAGTTTTTGTGATTTGTTAATTAACTTTTAGATCGAAGAATCTTGTGTACCTATCAGTTTATTGCATACAACGTGGAGCTTACTCCAAAATCATTAACAAATAATTTTAATATAACTTTACAGAGTTTCCTGAATTACTTAAGTTTGGATTAAAAATAGGTAGATATGGATTTCGATACACTTATTATTGGTGCCGGCGTTGTTGGACTTGCGACTTCCGAAATTTTTTCCAAAAATAATCAACGCGTTTTGGTTGTTGAAAAAGAAAACAAGATTGGGACTGGTGTTTCCAGCCGAAACAGCGAAGTAATCCATGCTGGAATTTATTATCCAAAGGATTCGCTAAAATCTCTGCTTTGCATCCGTGGCAAAATTCTTTTGTACGAATGGTGTTTGAACCATAAAGTTTCCCACTGCCGTTTAGGTAAATACATTATAGCAATAAACGATGAAGAAAAAGCAAGATTAGAAATGATAAAGGAGAATGCCGGCAATGCTGGTATGGATGAACTTTATTTTGCAACATCCGAAAAAATAAATGAAGACGAGCCGGAAATTCATTCTGTTGGTGGTTTGTATTCTCCAACAAGCGGGATCATTTCTGCACACGGGCTTATGGATTCGCTTAAGGTAAAATCCCAACAACATGGAACTGATTTTCTCTTTTGTTCTAAAGTAAAAAGCATTACAAAAAATTCTCAATCCACCGGTTACTTTGTGGAAATAACTGATGCATCAAATCAAGCAAGTGAAATTGAAGTTGCAAAAATAATTAATTGTGCTGGTTTGTACGCTGATGAAGTAGCTTTAATTCTTGGTGTTGATGATGCCTCCTATAAGCAGAAATTTGTAAAAGGAAATTACTTTAAACTATCCGCACGTAAATACAAGTTTAATCATTTGGTTTATCCGGTACCACTTCCAAAACTACACGGACTTGGGGTTCACATCACTTTAGGATTAGAGGGGGAAGTTAAGTTTGGTCCTGATGTTGAAAATTTAGCTGTAAGAATTGAAGAATATTCAGTTGATGAAAATAGAAAAACTGCTTTTTATGAAGCGATAAAAACTTACTTACCAAAAATTGAAATGGATGATTTAATAGAAGATATGTCAGGGATAAGACCCCGGCTTGCTGCTGATAAAGAATTCAATGATTTTATTATCAATGAAGAATTCAACCGTAACTTACCAGGAATTATTAATTGTGTTGGAATAGAATCGCCAGGACTTACAGCCTCACTTGCAATTGCAGAATATATTTATGGAAGATTCAACTAATTACTTAAACTTATCTTCCATTTTTATTTGAATGACTGTTATGATAGTTTTCTCACTTTTTCACTATATTGCGTTTGAATTTTCCGTATTCATTTGAGGCAAAAAATGTGCGAAAATAAAAGTCTTAACCAGGCAGCAAACAATGCGGATCAAAATAAAATTGATAAAGATGATTCGACGGAATTAACTCCTATGCAAAATAAAGATCAGGAAATTATTGAACTTAAGAAATCCCTCGACAGGTTTATTCAAATAACTTCAAAGATAAATGAATTCCTTTGGTCAGTGATTTATGTTGATGGAATTGAAGATGTGTTTTACACATTATCCCTGGAAAAAATTACAGGCTACACTCCAGAAGAACTTAAAAAAATGCCTGGTAGGGGTTTAAATTTAGTATTTGGTGAAGATGCTGCTTTAGTAAAAGATAAACTCTCACAATTTGAAAAAGATCCCAATCAATTGTCTATCGACCTGATCTATAGGATTGTTAAAAAATCCGGTGAACCAGTTTGGCTTAAGGAAAGTATTGTAGTTGAAAGAGACAAGTTTGGAAAAATAACCCGGTACGATGGAATTGTTTCCGATATATCTGAGATTAAAAAAATTGAAGATGCTTTAAAAAAGTCAGAAGATTCACTAGTTCAATCAAATAAATCAAAGGATAGATTTATATCAATCATCTCTCACGATCTGCGTGCCCCGTTTACAAGCATTTTAGGATTTGCAGAAATATTATTAAATGAATCGGATCTATCAGCAAATGATAAACGTGAATATTTGAATTACATTTATGAATCATCACAAAATCAATTGCAACTTGTTAATTATCTTCTGGATTATTCCCGGTTGCAAACCGGCAGAACAAAACTGGAACTACAAAGAATAAAAGCAAAAACACTGGTTTATAGCTGTGTATCTGCTCTAACTGGAAATGCTATGAGAAAAGATATTACTATTAAGACTTTTGCTCCGGCGGATATTCATATACAAGCTGATGAACGATTGATTACCCAGGCACTTACTAATCTTTTAAGTAATGCAATAAAATTTACTGAGGAAGGTAAATCGATTGAAGTTTCCGTAAATGTTTTTAAGAAAGGTTGGATAGAGTTTGTTGTTAAAGATGAGGGATTAGGTATTTCAGAAGCAAATAAACCAAAAATTTTTCAATTTGATCAAAAAATTTCTACTGAAGGGACTAAAGGAGAAAAAGGAACTGGTTTAGGTTTAACTCTTGTTAAGGAAATAATTGAAAAACATAATGGAGATATTTGGTTTTACTCCGAATTAGGCAACGGAAGTGAATTTCATTTTACAATATCCGAAGCTACCAACACTATAATTCTTGTAGAAGATGAAAACGCTTCAATGATATTATGGAAGAAATTGATAAATAGAAATCTTCCAAATTTTGAAGTTATAACAGCAAGCAATGGTTACGAAGCGATAGGAATTATACAAAAACAAATCCCAACTATTGTAGTTACTGATCATCAAATGCCGTTAATGAACGGAATTCAACTGATTACATCTTTACGAAAAAAAGATGAGAATTTTAGGATTCCTGTAATTGTAATTTCTGGGGTTGAAATTGAAGAGATAAAAGAAAAATATTTGAAGCTGGGGGTAGAAACAATTCTTTCTAAACCAGTTGACCTTAAACAATTTCAAGAGATACTTTTAAAGTTGGCGAATTAATTATCTCCAATAAAAAATATCCACATCATAATTTCAATTTTATTATTTTGTTGGTGTAATTATCAATTTTCATAAATCTGATTTTAGAAATGGTGGAGAATATTATTCATAATACAGGTTTGAGCAAAAATTGGTTTGCTCTTTACACAAAACCGCGGCACGAATTTAAAGCTTCTGAAAATTTACATTTGGTAGAGGTAGAGCATTATCTTCCTACGGTTACAAGATTAAAGCAATGGAGTGATAGAAAGAAAAAAATAATTGAACCATTAATTCGTGGTTATATTTTTGTTTTTGTAACGGAAAAAGAAAGATTTCTTGCCTTGCAGCAAAATGGTATTGTAAGGTGCGTTTCATTTCATGGTCAACCGGCAATTATTCCGGAATGGCAAATTGAAAACCTTAAAAAAATGCTAAACCGCGATTCTGATTTTACACTTTCGGAAGTAATTAAAGTTGGAGCAAAAGTAAAAGTAATAGATGGACCTTTCCAGGGCGTAATTGGAGTAGTAAATTATACTCAAAGCGGAAAAACTATTTCAATTACAATTGATATGTTGAAACGTTCGGTTACGGCTGTATTACCAGCGGAAAGCGTTGTAAAAGCATTGGAAGAATAAATGTCCAGAAAAAAAACAAACCAAACAGAATTGTCAAAACTTTCCAAAGGTGAAAGTGTAAATCATTTTCTTCTTGTTAAAAAGTGTGAAGTTAAAACCGGGAAGAATATAAAAAATTACCTTAGCTTAGAACTGGGTGATGCAACAGCCTCACTTTCTGCAAATGTTTGGGATAATTATGATGCTATTTTTTCATCCATAAAAATTGGTAACGTTGTTAATGTGCAAGGTGTAATTGATGAATACCAGGGGCAGTTGCAAATTAGAGTAAAAGGAGTGAGATCGCTAAATCCCGATGAAATATTTTCTGCAGAGGATTTTCTTCCAACATCTAAAAGAAAATTGGATGAAATGGAAAAAGAACTTTGGGATACAATTGAAGCCATTCAGAATCCATATCTTCTAAAATTATTAAAATCTATTTTGCAGGATGAAATTTATCAGAAGTATATCAAAGTACCTGCCGGCAAATCATGGCATCATTCCTATATTCATGGATTGTTAGAACATACTTTAGAAATTATTAAAATCTGTAAATTAACTTCGGACTTTCATCCGGAAGTTAATAGCGATTTGCTAATTACCGGAGCAATACTACATGATTTTGGCAAAACAAAAGAATTAACATTTAGTCCATCTTTCGATTATTCTGATGTTGGCAGATTACTTGGACATATTGTTATTGCAGCAATGGATATTAATCGAAAGTGCGATGAGATAATAGATTTTCCCGAAAGTTTGAAGAACCAACTCCTTCATTTGGTTTTAAGTCACCAGGGAAAATTAGAGCAAGCTTCACCGGTTGTGCCTAAAACTTTGGAAGCAATAATCCTTTACCACGCCGATGAATTAAGCGCAAAAGCCAATGCCTACAAATCCGCAATTGGAGCGGAGGCAAAAGGAGATAATAATTGGACAAAGTACATTCAACTGATCAGCTCTCAATTATATATTCCGGAAGAATTTAACCGGCAATAAAAACAAGTAAATCAATCAGGAGTAAAAATGAAGAATCTAAAAAACTTCTTACATACAACTTTGTTATTAGTTATTCTTTTGTGCGGTTCATCGCTCGCACAATCTGTGGAAGCTCTTCTAAAAGAAGGTGATGAATTGACCGAAGAAAAGTTTGACAATCAAAAAGCATTGGAAAAATATCTTCAGGCAGATAAAATTTCACCTAAAAACTTTGATGTATACTGGCGAATAAGTCGGGCTTATGTTGATATTACCGAACATATGCCAGCTGTAACCGATGAACAAAAAGATGCGCAATTAGCAAAATATCAAATTGCTTATGAATGGGCAGACAAATCAGTTAAACTTGCTCCTGATAAATCCGTTACTTATTTACGAAGAGCGATTGCTAATGGAAGAATTGCTTTGTTCAAAGGAGTATTTTCTGTAATTGGAATTGTGAATGGGGTTAGAGCTGATTTAGAAAAAGCAATTAAACTTGGCAATGGCGGTAACACAATTCAGGCAACTGCGCATTACGTACTTGGCAGAACACATGCTAAGGTATGCGAGAAAGCTTATCTGATAAGGTTGCCATTAGGATTAGGCTGGGGTGATACAGACATTGCTGAAAGTGAATATAAAAAAGCGATAGAGCTTCGTTCAAATTACAGAATGTTTTACATGGATCTTGCAAAGTTTTATGTTGAGGATGATGAATACCAGAAGGCAAAAGAGTATTTAGTAAAAGTTGAGAAATCACCAAAACAAGATGAAGATGATGACCGGCTTCTTGCAGAATCTAAAGCCTTGATGGAAAAGATTAAGAACAAATAAATTATTCTTTTATTGTTCATACTTATGTTCGGTTGCTTTATCCAAAGTTAGGAGAATTATATGAAAAAATTTACACTAACTATTGTTTTAATATTTAGTTTATTTCGAATGATTAATGCCTCTACTTTTTTTTGTTTTCCTAACACAAGTTTTACAATACCAGAGATCGCTCGCCGAGCAGGTGTTTCAGCTTCATTCAAAGTAATATTTGATGTAATAAATTTTGAAGCAACTAATATTAAAATAAGTTCTTTAGATAGTCTTTCTTACATTGGATTATATGAAAAAGCAAACATAGAAAATCTTAAAAATCTTATTTATCTCAAAGATACTTTGAATGCCGAATTAATATTCAGGTATATCATAACACCGGTGTGTAAAATAAATCGAGATTATGCTGAAGCGGTTTCTGATAATGAAATTCATTTTGTAAATCGTGAGGCTCAAGTACGAAAAAGTGGGCCACATGAAACTAACTGCAAAAAGTTCGATACTCTATTTATAAAAACTGTTATCCGTTATCGACCTGGTTCATCTCATCCTTCAAATATTTTGGTTGAGCGTATTTTTGAAGATGGCAAAGACTCTTCAATAATTCATGTAAATAGTCATCCCGAATACGAAAGTGAAATATTAAAGATATCAAATCAATATTCTAAAGAATATTTTACAAATAGAGATTCCAAAATTAAATATTATTTTATTCGTTTTTTATTGTTGAGGGAAATTCCAGAGTGTAATGGGCGATATGAATTTTGATAGTAAACCTACTATTATTAAATTGTTGGTTGGAGTTGGTAATTGAATAATAGAGCAGAACTTTTAGAAAAACTAAAGAAAGCAGAAAATGTTTTGTTCTTTACCGGCGCAGGTATATCAGCCGAGAGCGGTATTTCCACTTTCCGTGGTGCGGATGGAATTTGGAATAAATTAAAACCGGAAGAACTTGCTAACTTCGATGCCTTCCTCAGAAATCCAAAGATGGTTTGGGAGTGGTACCAGTATAGAAGAAAAATAATTCACAATTCTAAACCAAATCCTGCTCATTTAGCCATCGTTGAGTGCGAGAAGTATTTTAAGGAAGTTGTGGTTGTTACACAAAATGTTGATAACCTGCATTACCGGGCTGGAAGTAAAACAGTTCATGAATTGCACGGCAATATTGAAAGAAACTACTGTATTGATTGTAAAACATTTTACAACTCTCCCGATTTTGCAAATGAAGGTGATGCTCCAAGATGTAAATGCGGTGGACTTATTCGTCCTGATATTGTTTGGTTTGGAGAGTTTCTTCCACAGGATGCGTTCACAGCATCTGAAACAGCAGCAGAAAAATGTGATATTTGTTTTGTTGTAGGAACATCCGCAGTTGTTTATCCGGCAGCTCAAATACCTCAGATTGCTCGTAAATTTGGCGCTTATTTAATTGAAATTAATTTAGATGAAACAGAGTTGACGTATTTAGTTGATTATTCATTTAAAGGAAAAGCTGGTGATATTTTACCGGAATTATTGGAAGAAGTAAAGAAAGTAAAATCAGTGTAAATAAGTTGAATTATGTTATTCACAGTTATTAATTTTCGAAATTCAGAATCCATTGTTCGTTATTCAAAATTCTTTTCAGCTTCAGCATAATCAAATTCAGTTTCATAAATCCTGGCTTTAATGGATTTGACATTTTGTGGAAGTTTTATTGCAGCAATTTCCTTTAAAATATATTTGGAAATATTTTCTGCGGTAGATTCGAAATCAACAATAACCATCTTCGAATTCAATTTTACCAATGCGTCCTTAAGTTCAACATCTTTGTTTGAAACCATGCAGGAGTGATCTATTTTTTCAATGATTGGTGAAATCATTTTTTCAAGATCGTAGTAGTCTATAACCATTCCGTTTTTATCTTCATCACCAGATAATTCCAGTAACAATTTGTAAGTATGCCCGTGTAGATTTTTACATTTTCCTTTGTGGAATGATAAACGATGCCCCATTTCCCAGCGGAATTCTTTAGCTATTTTCATTAAACACCTTTTGTTGATGGTTCCCAAATGTACTTATGTAGCTGAAGCTGGAATCTTACATTCAGCCTATCTTCTAAAATCCAATTTACCAAAGTTATCGGTTTAAGATCGCTAAAGACACAACCAAAAAGAATTTGATTTTTTTTATCCAATTGATATTCCTCAATAATTTTTTTTGTCCAATCATAATCTTCTCTACTCCCGATAACAAATTTAACTTCATCAATTTGTTTAAGATAGTTTAAATTTTGGTAAAGGTTTTTCTTAACCATTTTACTTGAGGGACATTTAAAATCCATAATTATTTTTACCCGTGGATCAACTTCTTGAATCGATAAACTGCCACTGGTCTCAAGCATTACTTCATAGCCACGATCGCTCAGCACTTTCATAAGTTCAAGAGATTCTTTTTGAACGAGAGGTTCTCCACCAGTAACTTCAACAAGATTACAATTGTATTGCTTTATCTCTTCAATAATTGAATCTATGGTTTTATCCTTACCCTCAAAAAATGCATATTCTGTATCGCAATAGGAACACCGTAAATTGCAATAGGTAAGTCGGATAAAAACGCAAGGAAGTCCGACTTTGCTGCTTTCCCCCTGGATGGAATAGAATATCTCATTTACTTTTAGCATTATTGTCTTTCATTTTACGGTTATAAAGATAAGTATCCGTACTTTATTTATAAAGGGAATAACTACGGAAGCTTCAAAAATGGAAAGACAAAAAGGAGGCGATAAATACTGATTAATTGATCCGGTTCCCCTTTTGACTTCTGACATTTGAAGTAACAAGGCAAAAAATGAACTGAAATTTGATATTTTTGGAATTGGCAGAATAACCTAAAATATGTTATATTTTAACTGTAAAAAAAATAATTTAAGGACAGAAATGGCTCATCACAAATCAGCTAAAAAAAGAATTAGAAGCAATGAAAGAAAAAGAGTGTTTAACCAGGCTGCTAGTTCCAAGATTAAAACTTTGACAAAAAAAGTGCTAAATGCAGAAGATAAAACCGAAGTAGATAAAGTTTATAAAGAAGCAGTTGCCACAATAGATAGAAATGTAAATAAAGGTAGAATTCATAAAAACACAGCGGCTAGAAAAAAATCAGCTTTAACCAAACATGTAAATTCTTTACCTGTTGCAGAGCCTGCGGCTGTTAAAGCATAATTAGAAATAAATTTTTGCAAAATAAAAGCAATGCAAAAACTGCATTGCTTTTTCTATATTCATAAGCAAACTATAAACTACTTATGGCATCAATTCCTTCTGGCATAGGCAAATAAAATTTAACTGGCTGTAACTGCCCATCCCTTTTAATAATTCTTTCCACACGTTTTTTAATAATTACACTGTGTTCTATAAAAATATCATCTTCTATTATCGAGCCGAAAATATAGCTGGTCCCTTTTATTAAAACATTCTTTCCAATAATTAAAGGAAAGTCATCGCTGCCGGTCATATTTACGCTTGATTCTATACGGCTGTTTTCGCCAATAACAATATTTCCTTTAATAATATCACCTGAAAGAATTTCCACATTATTTTCAATAACAAAACTCTGGTTATAAAAACAGGAGAGATGTACATTTTCCCAAACAGTTACATTCTTACCAAAAACAACATTGCCGTTTACATAAACATTTTTTTTCAAAACAAGGTTGTAATTAAGTTTTACTCCGTTGCCGATATGTACTCCTTTACCAATCTCAATATCGAGTGGAATTCCTTTTTTATCCATTTCTAAAATTTCATCAATAACATTTTCATCGATAAAGAAATCTTCTGGATCATTTATTTCAATTACATCCTTTAGTTTTTCATAAGCCAGGGAGCGCGCCAAAGCCTCCATTTCTCTTAAAACAGATTTGTTATTGAAACCCATTAGAACATATTGATAGCATGGGCTAACAGCACCAACAACATATCCATTTTGATTGAATAAGGAAATAAGATCCGTAATATAAATTTCTTTCTGAACGTTATCGTTGGTTAAACTGCCAATCAATTGGAATAATTTTTTAGAGTTAAATGCGTAGACACCTGAATTAAATTCATTATTATCAATTAATTCTTTTTTTGTATAAGAATAAATTTTGTTTTTATATTTTAATTTATATGGTTCATCTTCCTGCAAATGAAGAATATCCTTATGTTCAATAATCTCAATTACTTTGTCAAGATCATCACCGGAGGATTTACCATTTATATCCTTTGTTTTTACCCGGATAATTCTGCCGTAATTATTCAATTCGGGAGCACCTTTATAAATTCCGGTAAGCACCATCATATCGCAATGCGATTCAATAAATTTTTCTCTGAACATCGTAATTGTATTTTCATCGATCAAACCCATATCACCAGGCAGAACGTAAATAATTCCATCAAATCTTGCGGGATCAATCCGGTCTAACGCAACCTGAACAGCATGACCTGTACCATTTTGTTCTTCCTGCAAAGCAAACAATGTGTTTTTTCTTTTCCCAATTACTTCCATAACATCCCGGGCTTTTATTCCAACTACAATAATATTATTGATATCCGGGATTGCCTTAACGCAAGTGTTATACACTCTTTCAACTGTTGGAATATTCCAAATACTGTGCAGCATTTTTGATCGATGAGATTTAATTCTTTTACCATGACCAGCCGCAAGTATAATAGCTGTTTCTTTGAATTGAAAATTAAAATCTGAAGATAATTCATCTACAGATTCGTACAGTTTTTTAGATTCTACCGTTTCTTCCATTTTACCCCTTTAAAATATTTTTCATTTGAATCCGAATTGTTTTTCTAAGTAATTATAAAATAACTCAATAAAATTTCAAAGACAATTTTGCACAAGAAGTTTTCTTTTTGTTTATACTTTGGAAAAGATGATTTATTTATGGTTTTGGACTATTTATGTTTGCTGTGGTTTCCTTGACAACCATGACTATTTTTGTTATGTTTTCACCCAATACAACGGCAAAAAAGTATTTATAAAAATTGGAGAAGTTCTATGAAGTTTTTTACTTTAAAAATAATAATTTCCTTTTTTTTATTCCTGAACGCTGCCTCATTTAGCCAAACTGGGGATTGGAAATATGTTCAGAAAATTTCCTTTCCAGCTACACTGGCAGATTCTACCATTAGTCCATATTCATGCGTAGTTGATTCAAAAGATAATTTGTGGATTATATCAGCCCGGGTTACAAGCGCATCTGCACATAATGCACTTTTTAAAGCTGGACCGGAAGATACTTTATTAACAGAAGTAGTTGATTACACAGCCAAGGGTGATACTTTAAATGTTAGAGCATTAATAGGTTTAACCGCAATAGATGATGATATTCTTGTTACCTCTAAATGTAATAAGTTAATTCATCCGGCTGGTGTATCCAGGGGATATTATTATTTAGATGGAGATACAAGTAAAGCAACTCTTTATGGCTTTAATATGGGCAATGCAGGATGGGGAACGGAAGTTTACGGTATTACAGCTACAAAGGATTCAATTGTATTTGCGGGTTTAGCTTACGGTGGAACTTCCATACGTGGTTATAATTTTTCTTTATCCAGAACTGCACCTGGTTATGCCGCATATATTGATATGGCTAGCTTAACTCCAGCAGAACCTGGTGGTCCAAATTCAGGTGGATTTGATATTATAAGAGATTGCGCTGTTGATCCAAATGAAGATTACAATAACCCGGAAACAGTTTGGTACACTTCCAGAAATTCTTTAAATAGTACTAGTGCAAATGGTGGAATAGCAAGATGGGCAGGTGGAACACAAACCGATCCTAAAAGTTATGTTGGACAAAGAGTTACAGATGCCTCAAGCGATCTATCGGTTGGTTCCTGGATTCCTTATGGAATTACAATAGATAACAAACACAAACTTTGGGTTGCTGGAATAGATACAACCAGAAGATGGGTAAAAGCATTTGAGGTTGATAATTTTAACTTTGCTAATGCAGTGGAAGAATTACCGGCACAATATAGTACATCTAACCCGGATCCAAATGGCGCTCCTTTACGTATGCCAACGGATGTGGCTTTTACAAAAGATGGTTATACAGCTTATGTAATAGATGCAGCTCAAAAGGCAGCTTACAGATTTTCTTCTAAACCCACTGGTGTTGAAAATGAAAAAACACAACCGATTTTGTTTGCACTTAAACAGAACTACCCAAACCCATTCAATCCTTCAACTGTAATCAGTTATTCGTTGCCAAAAGGTATGAATGTAAAATTGGTTGTAACAAATTCGCTTGGACAGGAAATAGCAACATTAATTGATGGATTTAAGTTGGCTGGTAATTATTCAAAAACATTTAATGCGCAAAATCTTTCTAGCGGAATTTATTTTTATACCTTAAAAGCAGATAATCTGATGTTTAGCAAAAAGATGATGCTTGTTAGATAATTTTATTGGTTCTTGATGCTGGGTAATTGATTTGATAGAATGAGAAACTGTTATCCAGCATCCGATCTTAAATCACTTTTCTGTTGCCATTCTACTCCAGCTAAACTTTGTTATTAATTTTAATTCATGCCCCACTTTGTTCAATACACTCTATCAAATAATATATTTTTCAAAGTTACTGGAAAATAATTTTTGCACAATAATATTAACCAAGGAATTAGTCAACAATATTTTTATTATTTTAGCAAAAAGAATTTCATTCGTTATTTATCAAAGAAAAATTGAGTAGAACCAATATGGAAAAAATATTTAAATGTCTTGGCTTGGCAATCACGTTTTCTCCAACGGGAAAAGCATTGCTGATGGAAGCAAAACGACTGCGCGATTTATTCGATTCAAAGATTGTATTCATTCATGTTGGGGAAAAGAACAAAGAAAAAGAAAAACAGTTGGTTGAATTGATTGGAGACGCAGGATTTAGCAAAGATTCCTTCCAGCTTGAATGGGCGAAAGGCGATATAGCAAATGCGATTGTTAAAAAATGTGTAGAAACGAATATCGATTTATTGATTGCAGGAGCTTTAGAAAAAGAAAATTTTGTAAAATATTATTTTGGTTCAGTTGCAAGAAAGCTAATGAGGGAAGCGCCTTGTTCATTATTAATTTACATTTCGCCGTCAGAATCTCCCAAAAGTTTTAAGAAATTTAGTGTTTCTGTTGATTATACTCCACGTTGTGAAGAAACAATTAAAATTGCTCATAAATTTGCCCTGCTTGATAAAGCAAAAGAATTTATACTCGTCAGAGATTTTCAAGCACCTGCACTTGCTATGACGGTTCAGGATGCGGGTTCTACTGAGGAGGCTGAAAGAATTAGAAGTGAATGGGAAAAGGAAGAGCATGATAAAATGAATATGCTTGTTAAGGAGTTAAACTTAACCGGAATAAATATTAATATTGTTACCTTGTTTGGCAAAGAAGGTTGGGAAGCAAACAGATTTGTTGGAGCTGTTCAAAGTGATATTTTTGTTGTGTCTTCACCAGAAAAGAGATTGACTTTTCTTGATAGAATTTTTCAGCATGACCTTGAATTTACAATTAAGGAATTACCCTGCCCATTGATGTTAATAAAAACTTTTAAGAACACTTAATTGAATTTAACTTCAGGTGAAATAGCAATTTTTCTTTTTGTAATTGCAATAATGCTATTTATTGCAAGATCGCTTGGAGAATTATTGCGATTAATAAAGCAACCGATAATTATTGGGGAAATATTAGCCGGAATTATTTTAGGTCCAACAATCTTTGGCTTATTTTTTCCTGATTTATACAATAATTTATTTCTTGGTACAACAAACATAAGAATTGCACTAGATGGGATTACAACTCTTGGTGTAGTTATGCTTATGCTAGTATCAGGACTTGAAGTTGATCTTGCAGTAATTGTAAGACAGGGGAAAGTAGCATCAATTACAAGTATTATGGGAATTGTTTTTCCATTTTCTCTTGGATTTTCAATTGCCTATATGTTCCCGGATTTTCTTGGTATTGCTAATGAAAATCAGAAATTAGTATTTGCTCTTTTTGTAGGAACAGCATTATCGATTACAGCATTGCCAGTTGTTGCAAGAACATTAATGGATTTAAATATCTTCAAATCCGAATTAGGATTTATTATAATTGCTTCGGCTATGTTTAATGATTTAATAGGATGGATAATATTTTCTGTAATATTAAGCATGGTAGGCGGCTCTGCCGAAAACTTTTCCGTTGGGACTACTATAACTCTTACTTTCCTTTTTATATTTTTTACTTTACTAATTGGAAGAAAAATAATTAATAAACTTCTTCCTATCATTCAACAAAAAATATCTTTTCCCGGCGGTGTATTAACATTTATATTAATCCTGGGATTTCTTAGTGCGGCATTTACACAATACATTGGTATCCACGCCATTTTTGGAGCATTCATTATTGGTATTGCTATAGGCGATTCTGCTGCCTTAAAGGAAAAAACAAGAGAAATTATCCAGCAATTCGTTACTAATATATTTGCGCCGCTCTTCTTTGTTTCTATTGGTCTGAAAGTAAACTTCATTAAACATCTTGATTTTTCGATAGTGGTTATTTTTCTTGTGTTAGCTTTTATTGGAAAAATTGTTGGGTGTGGTTTAGGTGCATATTGGGGCGGTTTAAATAAAAATGATTCCCTTGTGGTTGGATTTGGAATGAATTCGCGTGGCGCAATGGAAATTGTATTAGGATTACTGGCTTTAGAGTTTGGATTGATTCAGGAAAAAGTATTTGTCGCCTTGGTAATTATGGCTCTGGTAACTTCCTTAGCAAGCGCCCCACTTATGAATTTATTTTTAGTTGAACGGAAACGATTTAATTTTAAGCAGCTTATCAACCTAAGAAATATTTACTTTTCCACTGTTCTAAACAAACAACAAATTATTATGGAGCTTACTGAAAGAGCTGCCAAGGAATTAAGACTTAATGCCAATGAAATTTATGAGGAGGTTTGGAAAAGAGAAGAAATGATATCTACAGGTATTGCAAATTATTTAGCAATACCGCATGCTAAGTTGAATATTAAGAGACCATATATTTTTGCTGCAATAAATCTGACTGGAATTGATTTTGAATCAATTGATAAACTTCCCGCAAAAGTAATTCTGCTGCTATTAACTCCACAAAATAACAATGAACTGCAATTGAAACTACTTGCTGAAATTGCAAACTGCTTTAAGGATAGAAATGAGGTTGAAGAACTTATTAGATCAAAAACGCCGGAAGAATTCCACTTAAAGCTGCTACAAAAATGATTTATAAGTGTGATATTTTTACGCTACCCAAAGTTTAAATATGATTATTTTTTACTTACCGGTATTGCCAGCACAGGAAGTTTTAAAGCTTGTCTAACACCATTTATTGTAGAACCATAAATTAAATCGCTAATAAACCTATGTCCGTGGCTTCCTGCAATAATTAATTCTAAATTTTGTTTTTTGGCAATCTTAATAATTTCATTTTGTGGTTCACCGCCGGTTATTATAGTGTGAACCGAGAAATTTTCCTTTTCAAGCTTTTCAGCAAATTCATTTAAGTAATCTTTCATCTTTAAAGTTTCGTCATCTTCCACCATCTCACCTATAAAGTGTGCTGTTACGGTTTGAACGCAATGGATTAGATATATTGACGCTTTCATTGTTTTTATAATTTGCATCGCTCCAAAAATAATTTGTTCATCTCGTTCTTTGTTTCCTTCCAAGGCAATGCCAATTTTAGTTAAACCCATTGCGTTGGTAAAAGGAGTAGTAATAGAAAAATCTTTCCGTCTGCCATAAATAATTTTTGTAATTTTATCTTTCTTAATGAATGGTTCCGATACTAAATATAATAGAAGCGGAAGCAGGATTGCGGACATAGGTATCAGGAAAAACCGCGTAAAGTAACCAATTGCCGTTGGTGCAGAAATGTTCAATAATATGGTATCAAAAACCAACTTAACATTTAAAGTGATGATCAATAAAGAAGCAATCCAAGCAAATGTTTCTATAATTTTATTCGAAGCAAATTTTCCCATCATTTGTTTACTGCTTGTAAAGTGAAGGAGCGGAATTAGAGCAAATGGGAGCTGAATAGAAAGAATTACCTGGGAAAGTATTAGAAGAGAATCGACTGCATGATCACCAGAAATTTTTATAACTATTACCGCGGGAATTATCGCCAACAGTCGAGTTGTTAATCGTCTTAACCATGGACGCATTTTTAATCCAACAAATCCTTCCATTACAATCTGTCCTGCAAAAGTTCCGGTAATTGTTGATGATTGCCCGGCGGCGAGTAAAGCAATCCCAAATGCAATTGGTGCAATACTGGAACCAAGTAAAGGTGCAAGCAAAGCATGTGCATCTATAATTGAAGCAATATCTGAATGACCAGACGTGAAGAAAACAGATGCTGCCAAAATTAATATTGCTGCGTTAACAAAAAAGGCTGAGTTAAGTGCAACGACTGAATCTATAAAATTAAATTTATTAGCTTCTTTTATTCCTTCATTAGTTTTTTTTACAAACCGTGACTGCACCAATGCAGAATGGAGATAAAGGTTGTGAGGCATAACAGTAGCACCAATAATTCCTAATGCAATAAATAATGCTTCACTATTAAGTGATGTTGGTAGAAAGCCGGTAAAAATTTGACCAAGCTGTGGTTTTGATAAAATCATTTCTAAACCAAAGCAAATACCAATTGTAACTACAAGTGAAAGTATGAATGCTTCCATTTTTCTTATACCGAAAGACATAAGAGTCATTAATATTAAAACATCAAAAGTTGTAATTAAAACGCCCCACAACAATGGGATTCCAAATAGAATATACAATCCAATTGCAGAACCAAGTACTTCAGCAAGATCACAGGCTGCAATTGCAATTTCGCAAACAATCCAAAGTATAAAATTAATTGGTTTTGGATAATGATCTCTGCATGCTTGAGCTAAGTCTTTACCATAAACAATCCCCAACCTGGCAGATAGTGTTTGGAAAAGAACCGCCATCAAATTAGCTAAAAGAATAACCCAAATTAATTTATAACCAAATTGAGCTCCGCCTGCAATATCAGTTGCCCAGTTACCTGGGTCCATATATCCAACAGACACCATAAATGCAGGTCCAGAAAACGTGAATAACCGTACCCAAAAATTTGATTGCGGTTTCAGATTAACTGAAGAATGTACTTCACCAAGAGATTTACTCATAAAGGAATTATTTTGTTTCAATTTTAAAAACAAGGTAGGAATTAAATGAATTTTTGTCAAGAAGAGAAAATGCAATAGGAGTTTTTAATTCAGCACCAATCCTCCCAAAGGGCTGGGAGGATTGGGTGATATTATGATTATTTTAAGTAGGTCATCTTCCTTACAATGTTTTTATTGTTAAGTGAAAGACTATAAATGTAAACTCCGCTTGCTAAATTTGCAGGTTGCCAGGTAATTTCATAAACTCCTGCATCCCGATCTTCATTTACAAGAGTAGAAATTTCTTCACCAAGCACACTGAATATTTTTAGTTTAACTAATCCACGCTCCGGAAGTGCAAATGAAATTTTTGTGCTCGGGTTAAATGGATTTGGATAATTTTGTGAAAGCTCAAACTTATCCGGAATTACATTCTTATCATTTACCGCAGTCATTATTTCAAGTATCTGTGTCGGATTTTGTTCTGAGTTTCCCACGTTATCTTGTGAGAGGATATAGAATTTATATAGGATGTTTGGCACTACAGGAATATTCGCCCAACCACTATCTGAAACAGCCGCAAGATTATACGGACCATCATTATTAGCAACGTATACCAGAGAATTTTTTGCACCGGAACCATTGCCATCATTTATTGTCCAGGCAACTTGAACAATATTCTCTCCGGGAGCTCTAACAACATATGTTGGTGTAGTAACAGGCGGATCTAAGTCGAGCGTATTTAAGGCAACATTAGTTGCAAGCCATGGATTAAGATCGAATTTGATCACAGCTCTATTAGCAAGCTGCGTTCCTGTTGGTAAATTATTCTTTGGTTTCACAATAAATTTTACCCATCCTTCACCTTCGGGTGGGGTTACATTAGGTGGAAGTTCAATATTAACAAAATGCCATGTTAGAATATTACCTTGCTGAGATGGTACACCCATTGAATGGCTCATAGCACCGAACTGTACACTGGATATATCATAAACATTTGCATCCAGGGTGTCAATAATTAATATTTCATAAGCTGCAGCAGTAGCTTCCTTTTTATTCTCAAAAAATATAGTATACATCATTGGAGCAGATGTTGCCATAAAGCCTTGTTCTCCAAACCCTCCGGGTCCTTCTTTTGCATTGGGATCCCACGAAGTAACTTTCTGAAGTTCTTTTTCCTGCTTATCGAAATTACCGTTGACATAATCCTCCATTCCTCTAACTGTATTTCCAAGGCAGTCAAAAATATCTTTTGCAAGCATAACAGGCCAGGCAACAGCATGTCCTGTCTTCTCTATAATTTCCGAAGCCGCTTTTTTAGCAACTCCTTTTAATGGAGTTTCCTTAGTAAAATTTGGTTTGGCGCTATTCTTAACACATTGTATGGTCGCGTCTAACAAAGGTTTATCATTTGCTACGGGACGCCACATTTCATAGCAACCTTCAACAATTGTATTAGAAACAAATTCTTCCAGGATGGCACCACCAACCCACAATGCAATAGCTGTAAAAGTTATCGGCTCAGTTACTTTAGCAAATTCAACTCCTAATTCAGATGTTAGAATTACATCAAAATTTCTAATTTCATTTGGCTCTAAACCCTGAACAAGAAAAATAGCTTCATCTTTGTATCCATCGTAGTTTAATGAATCTATTGGTATCTCTATAGTATTTCCCGTTTGAATTTCTTTGGATGAAACTGATTTTATATGAACTCCTCTATTCGTTTGAAGAATATAAAAGAAATTGTCCGTTGGTAAACTGGAATTATTCCAATAACTTATCGTGTATCTGTTTGGCGGTCCAACTCTTATTTGCTTTCTTCCACCAATTGCACCAGAAATCGAAGGAACTCTTACAAAGCCTTCGGTTCCAATTATAATATCTCCTAAGCCATTTAGAACAGGATTACTTTGTGTACCGATTGTGATGGTATTTGAATATGTGTCGAACGTAGTGTTTAAAGGATTTGATATTCTACTCCAGCTATTCCCGTCATCCTTAGAAATATAGACTTGAATCTGTGATTCATTTATACCGTTCAATAAATTGTCATCATATTTTAATGTTAAAATATAGGATCCGATAGGTTTATTGCCCGATAATTTCCACCATCTTTTAGCTGAGGAAGATGCGTTAGGATGAAATGAATTATTATGAACTGTAAATTTTATTGTGTCCACGCTTTGCTGATCGGTTATTTTCATATCCATATTTAAAACAGGGGATAGATCTAGGTTTGTAACATTTCCCCACCAAATGTTTCGTGTTTGCTGGAATGAACCTTCATTAACTATTTCGCCATTATTTGTTAAATTCTTATTTGTGTAAAATTTGCTGTCCACTGGAACTTCAATTTTAACACCTTGATTTATTGTAATATCTTTATTTGCAACAAACATTCCGTTAACAATAAATTTGCCTGAAGCAGGATCTCCGGTTAACACTAGGTAAATCGGTGCATCAAATTCCCCATAAATTGTATTTACTTTTCCATTCGTTTCAAGGCGGATTTCATCAGTAAAAATTTTACTATTATTATAAACATTACTTTTAGTTTTTAAATTAAACCACCAACCAGCCTCAGGTCGATGACGGATTGTGCCGTTGTTTATCAGATCGCCCCAGATAACCAGATCCACGGCATAACCTGTATGCTCAATAATTTTGCTTTGAGCAATTGTAAGATTACCAAATGAATTCATTGATTCTCTAATCCTCATTGGATTACTGCCAACAAGAATGTAGTTGCCGTCTAAGTTACAGCCAAAATTCCCGCTAACATCAATTTCACCATTAGAAAATATCTTCCCTTTGCTGGTACTGGAACAATAAAGATTATATTTCGGATTATCTATTGTAAGTTTATATGTTCCCATATTCAAAACATCATCATCATCAAGCCGGAAACAACCAAGAGAATCTAAAGCGATGTTGCTTGCTGCAATAATATTTCCGCCGTTTGTTTCCTTCCTAATGTTTTGAGTGCTGAATGGTTTTGAGCCGCTGATGTATTGATCATTTTGATTCTCAAACATCAGATTATCCACAAGTAAAGTTCCGTTATTTATTACATTGCCGTTAGCCTTTACATTAAGCCACCATCCCCAATCAGGTCGATGACGGACTGTGCCATTGTTTATCAGATCACCCCAGATGATTAGATCTACAGGAGAACCTTGATGCTCAACAATTTTACCTGAAGCAATTGTAAAATTGCCTAATGAGTTCATTGATCCTCTAATCCTCATTGGATTACTGCCAACAAGAATGTAGTTGCCGTCTAAGTTACAACCAAAATTCCCGCTAACATCAATTTCACCATTAGAAAATATCTTTCCGTTGCTTGAATAAGAACAGTAAATATTATCATTCGGATTATCGATTGTAAGTTTGTATGTTCCCATATTCAGGACATCATTTTCGCCAAGCCAAAAAGAACCAAGAGAATCTAAGGCGATGTTGCTTGCCGCAATAATATTTCCGCCGATGGTTTCCTTCCTAATGTTTTGAGTGCTGAACGGATTTGAGCCGCTGATGTATTGATCATTTTGATTCTCAAACATCAGGTTATCAACAATTAAAGATCCATTATTAATAACATTACCTTTAGCTCTTACATTAAGCCACCAACCTGCTGCGGGTTGATGACGGAGTGTGCCGTTGTTTGTAAGTGTTCCCCAGACGTTCAGATCAACCGGACTTCCATTATGTTCTAAGATATTGCCGGTATTTATGCTTAGGTTATTACATTCAACTGTTCCATCCAAAAGTACATTCCCTTGAATAACCACATCATTTTCTTTTACAGGAACTTTACCTCCGATCCATGTGGTGGTGTTCGACCAAAGCCCACCGGAAGTGGTAGAATAAATTTGTGCAAAACTAGAAGTGTTCACCCCTAAAAAAAGAATAAATAGCCAACCACAAATTGCTAATCGGCGACTGTAGTCAATGACAAAAGGAGAAACAAATGTCATATGCTTTATTTTCATTTTTGCCTCTTATTATTATCATTTTTTGTTATTTAAATAATTGTACTTTGCAAACTTTGATTGTTAATAAAAGTAAAGCTATTGGATATATATTTTAAAAAAGCAATTGAAATTGAATTAAGTGTAAGTAAATGAACAATTCGATAATTATTTGTTAGAACCCTATCAATTAAATGATTTATAATTGCGAAAAAAGCATTAACAAAATTGTGAATGCTTTCCCATTGTTTATTGGAGGTCTTTGTACAGATGGATTGTGCAGCTAAACAAAGGTGGAAAGTAGAAATTCTTATTAAAAATGATATTATTTTTTTCATAACTGCTTCCAGTTAATTTTTAAAGCAGCAAAAATTTCCTAAGGGAACATGTACATTTCTGGAACTAAACGCAACACCTCTATTATATTGTTTTAGTGGAAGTATCAATAATTTTTAAATATGAATTATTAAATAATTCCTTCCTTAATTGCCTTTGCCACAGCCTGGCTTTTGGAATGGACATGAAGTTTTTCATAAATATGTCTTATGTGGTTTCTAACTGTCTGTTGACTAATAAAAAGTTTTGTTGATATTTCGTCATTGCTCAAACCAACAACTATTAAAGATAAAATTTCTCTTTCTCGCTCAGTAAGATTTATGCTTCCATTATTTTTAGGAATATGATATTTAAAAAGATTTAACACTTGTTTGGCTATAGAAGCCGTCATTGGTGAACCGCCCGCTGCTGCATCTTCTATTGCCTGAAGTATTCTTAATGGTGGCGTTTTCTTTAGTATGTAGCCATCCGCTCCGGAAAGTATTGAATGAAAAATATTTTTATTATCATCAAATACGGTAAGCATTATGATGTTAGTTTTGGGGAATATTGCCTTAATCTTTTCAATTCCTTCAATACCGGAAATGCCTGGAAGATTTATGTCAAGTAGAACTACATCCGGCTCCTGCATAAGATCTAATGCTTCTTCCACAGAGGCATATTTTCCGATGCATTTAAATCCCTCAGTTGATTGAAGCATATAAGCAATGCTTTCTCTAAACTCATTATGGTCTTCGATAATTACTATTTTAATATTCATTATCTGTCCATTCCCCCATTTTTAAGATTATAAAAATAAGTCATTGAAAACTTCTTGAACATCGATTAAAAGTATTTGAATTAAATACTTCAGGTTAAATTTCAAACCAATTCTTTTGAACCATTGTATTCTTAAATAATCGGAAATTTATAATATTTCAAAACAACAGATAAAATTTTAGAATAATATTCATACAAATCAATAACGCATTTGCGTCATTTGTCTGGTAAATGTAATCCTTGTACCAACGTTTGGGTTAGAACTAATTGTTATTTCTCCTTCAATTTCTTTTGCACGATGAAACATGTTTTTTAATCCATTACCGTGCAAAACTTTTGATGATCTTGGTAATGTATTATTACTATTTGAAGTTATAGTTAATTTTATATCAGATAAACCAACTCCGTTATCTTCAAGCTCCATCTCCAGCAAGTGGTTTTTTATTCCCGATTTGAAATTAACTAAAGTTGCTCTAGAGTGTTTTGCAATATTGTTTATTGCTTCTTTGAAGATTAGATAAATATTTCTTCTCAAATCTTCTGAAAGAATAATTTCATTTTCAAGTCTAATCATTTCAAAGTGATATTCTATTGAATTTGTTTTGCAGGTTTCGCTAATAAGCAACCGGATGCGAAGCAGAAGATCCTCCAGTTTATCATTCTGTGGAGAGACAGTCCAAACTAGATCAGTAATTGAATCCGATGCCTCTATTATTAATGAATTAATTTTAGCTGCAACATCTGCTTGATCGTTTGATGTATTTGTTAAGGATCGTTTAAGAGCTTCCGAATAAATTCCAGCGCTGCTTAATGTAGAAGCTAAATCATCGTGTAAATCTCTTGCAATTCTATCCCGTGTTACCTGCTTTTCCTGCCTGGAGATTTTTACAAGAACATATCGTTCGTAAACAAGGTGAATAAGTGAAAGTAAAACAATTACTGATATTAATGGTAATACAGTGGAAAAGAAAAAACTTTCGTAAAAATAAATTCCAGTTTGTAATGAATAAGTAAGTAGTATTATTCCATGATAAAAAACTTGAGTCAGTTTTGACCATTTATATCTTTTTTTGCCCCGGAAACCGGATGCAAAGATTAACAAACCAATTACCAGCGATTTTGCAAATTCAAAATGAGTTCTTGGGCATGTAATAAATCTTTTTGCCGCTTTAGAAAAACGTGTTAGTGTTCTATCAAATCCATCTTCCTCGCTTATGTTTAAGCGTATGCCTGCAGAAATATGCTTAAAGATTTTTCTTATTCCACTTGATGGAAAATAAACTACCAGATCGTAAAACGAGGTATCACTTACTCCAAAGTGAATCTCCTTTGAATTAAACGATCCGTATCCGCTTCCACCATTTATTTCTCTAAATCCCAATAAACTATTCTTATCATTTAAGTAACCTGATTTGTACAACCACACTTTAGTTCCAATTGCATCTCGGTTGCTTTTTGTTCCGCTAAAATTAACGATCAGAAAATTTTTATTATTGATGTTGTTAATAAAAAGTGTACTGTTTCCGTTAATATAATTCCCAACGTAAAGGTCAACATCACCATCATTATCAATATCTCCAACAGCAGTTCCTGTGCTGTATCCACTTAGCTGCGCATCGAATTTAGTTGTAATCGGAATAAATTTTTTACCATTTATATTTTTATATAAAACGTTATCGCCAACATTTGCCACATAAAGATCCAGAAATCCATCGTTATCAAAATCTGCAAAACTTGCTCCATAGCTAAGCATTGTATCAATACCGATTATTTTTGAAGTTAGGTCAGTAAAATTTCCTTTTCCATCATTCAAATAAAACCGGTTGGATGCTTTTCTATTTGTTACAAATAAATCCAGGTCACCATCATTATCAATATCAGCAAAGACCACAGCATTACTTTTTGCAAAAATTTCTCCGCCAATATTTTGGCTTTGAGTAATATCAATAAATATTACTCCCTGGTTTTTGTTCGTTTCGTTCCTGTAAAGTAGATTTTTACCATACCAGTTTGCAACATATAAATCCAAGTCGCCGTCGCCATCAATATCTCCAAAGGAAGCGCCCATTCCACCAAAGTTGGAATTTAATCCGGCTCTTTCAGTTACATCTGTAAAATATCCATTACCATCATTCAAGTATAACCGATTTGAAGTATTTTCATTAGTAACAAAAAGATCGAGATCACCATCATTATCTACATCTCCAAATATTGCGGAATTGCTTCTTTCCTTTTCACCTGCAGCACGATTTTTTTCTTCAGATACATTTCTAAAGAATCCTGTACCATCATTTAAAAAAAGTTTATTAGTACTGGTTAGACTGCAAAGATACAAATCAGGTGAACTATTATTGTCAACGTCAGCAATACCTACACCAAGGTAAAGATCAGAAGCACCCAACATATTTACACCACCCAATACTCCGTTTATACCCCGGGGAGCGGCTTCTTCAAAAAAGTCAATCTTTTTTGTATTTCCCAATTTGTCTGAACTTATTGTGCTTTTATTTACGTAGAAACGATTTGGATCGAAAATGCAAACAGCATATATGTCTTTCAATCCATCACCATTCAGGTCTTCCATTGCAATACCATATTCATCATTAACTTCTCTGCCAAAAGGATAAACAACCATCTGATCAAATCCATAATCTTGTATGCGTTTGGAATTAAAATTAGTTTGCGTGTAGTGAAGGATTGTTCCTCTATCACCAACAGCCCAGCCTTCATATTCATTTAACATCTGGATATAAAAAAGTGATTCGTTGGCAGGTGAATTAATTTTTTGCCATCCTTCTAAAGTATAATGGAGAATCAATCCACTGGATCCTACAGCCCAAATGTTATGTTGATTAATTACGTAAAGATGGTTTATGTTGTTTAGTAAATTATTTTTAGAATGAAATTCCGGCTTTAGATTATTAACTAAATACAGTTCATCATCAGCTAATATCCAACCACTCTGTACAGTATTAAAATGAAAGGTGTTGACTTTTTTTCCCGCAAGTTCTTGCTTCCAGTTTTTTCCATCATAAAAATAAAGAGTATGATTTGCTAATTGAATCCAAACTCTTGATTCATTATCACCAAAAATGTTAAGAATTCGTTCTGAAAAATGCGGATACGAATATTTTTTCCATCTCTTTCCATCAAAGAAAGCTAATTCACCATCACCACCAATCCAGCCATAAGCATCCTTAAAAAAATTCAAGGATTCAATTTGATTGGCAAATGGATTGTAAAATTTCTTCCAAAGCTTACCATCAAAATGAAAAAGCTCTGATTCATTTGTAAATGTAGTATTGGTCATCCAGAAATTATTTTCTTCAGCAATAAACAATTTATATATTGCTTTTCTTGGCAGCCCTTTGTTAGAA
This sequence comes from Ignavibacteriales bacterium, assembly GCA_026390815.1. Classification (NCBI taxonomy): domain Bacteria; kingdom Pseudomonadati; phylum Ignavibacteriota; class Ignavibacteria; order Ignavibacteriales; species Ignavibacteriales bacterium. The sequence continues at coordinate 138,864 of JAPLFH010000054.1, forward strand.
ATTACCCATTCAATTCCATCAAATTCAAGCAAATATCTTCCACCAATGTAGCCTTTGCTGGAAGAAAACATTTTGATGTAATTGAGCTGGTTCTTAGATGGTGATTCTAATAATTGCCATGAAAGTTCTTGCTGTTTAGCATCAACTTTTTGAATGCTTTTCTTAAATTCTTCATTTAAGAAAGGCTTAGTAAAGAAAACCAAATTTATAGTTAGCAGTATGTAGAATATATTCATCTGAAAAGATTATTTTGAAAGCGAAGATATTAAAAATTAAATGAATAGGGAAGTTTAATTTAAAGAGTGTAGTTAAAATATTTTGCTTTTTGGCTTTAGTTTTTCTTTAACTTTTTCCAGTATTTTCTTAGCCCATAAAAACTCACTGCCAAGAATTGCCAGTCCCGCTGGTATAACAATTATGGCAGGTCCTGGTAATACAATCATCGCAATTCCAATTAACAATACTGTAAAACCAACAACACCAATTATTATTTTCTTTATTTGTTTCAGACTTTTAGTTACCATTTACAAGTACACCCGAATGTTTCAAGCCTGGTATTAAGTTAATGGTAATGCTTTGAATTTCCAATTATTCTTCAAAAGGAAAAAATCAAGGATAAACGGTTATAACTTCTCACTAAAGATTACTATTTTAAAACTATTAAATATGGTAAAAAGCAATTCGGAATATTTATGATTGTTGAATTTGTAAGGAAACAATCATTCAATTAAATGGAGTAATAATGAAAAAATATTTAGCTACAATTTTACTTGTACTTTCCCTTTGTTCTGTTTCCGTAATGGCAGAAAAGGCGGATACAACAAAGAAAGATCCTTTAAATACTTCAAAATTTGGTGGATTGAAATTCAGAAGCATTGGTCCCGCATTTACTTCCGGAAGGATAGCGGACTTTGCTGTTAATCCAAAGAACCACAGCGAATATTATGTGGCTTCCGCAAGCGGGCATGTTTGGAAGACAATTAATGCTGGAACTACTTTCGAACCGGTATTTGATAATTGCAATTCATATTCAATCGGCTGCGTTGTTATTGATCCAAACAATTCTAATGTAGTTTGGGTTGGAACCGGGGAAAACAATCATCAGCGGGCTTTAGGATATGGTGATGGCGTTTATAAAAGTATTGATGGCGGAAAAAGTTTTAAAAATATGGGATTGAAAGATTCGCGTCAGATTGGCGGAATAGTAATCGATCCAAGAAATTCCAATGTTGTTTATGTTGCAGCGGAAGGTTCTGTTTGGGGACCGGGCGGTGATAGAGGTTTATTTAAATCAGTTGATGGTGGTAAGACCTGGAAGAAAGCTCTAAACATAAGCGAAAATACCGGAGTGAATAATATTGTTTTCGATCCAAGAGATCCTAATGTTCTTTATGCAACTTCAGAACAAAGAAGAAGGCATGTTTATACGAAAATAAATGGTGGACCAGAATCGGCGGTTTATAAATCAATTGATGCTGGCGAGACTTGGGAAAAAATCATGAGCGGTCTACCTACTGTGGATATTGGTGGAACTGGAATTGCAGTTTCTCCGGTTAATCCGGATTATGTTTACATTATTGTTGAAGCGGCTGAAGGCAAAAGTGGATTCTTTCGCTCAACTAACCGGGGAGCAAGCTGGGATAAAATGAGCGATCATGTAGCGCAGGGGCAATATTACAATGAGATTTATTGCGACCCAAAAGATGTAGAAAAAGTTTATTCAGTTGAAACAATTACAAACGTTACAGAAGACGGTGGGAAAACATGGAAATCACTTGGTAATAATTCCCGTCACGTTGATGATCATGCATTATGGATTGATCCTGATGATACAAAACATTTCTTAATCGGTGGTGATGGAGGAGTTTATGAATCATTTGATGGTGGAAAAAATTATGTCTTCAAATCAAATTTACCTGTAACCCAACTATACCGTGTTAATGTCGATAACTCAGAACCGTTCTATTATGTTTATGGTGGTACGCAGGATAATAACAGCTTCGGCGGTCCTTCCCGAACCATTAATGCAGATGGAATTGTAAACGGTGATTGGTTTGTAACAAATGGCGGCGATGGTTTTTGGACAGCAATTGATCCTACTAATCCAAATATTGTTTATGCAGAAGCTCAATATGGAAATATGGTTCGTTATGACAAGAAGAGCGGTGAAGTGATTGATATCCGTCCTGAACCACGCAAAGGTGAGCTTACATATAAATGGAATTGGGACACACCGTTGATTATCAGTGCACATTCACCATCTCGTTTATATTGCGCAGCTAATAAAATTTTTAGAAGCGATGATCATGGCGATACCTGGGAAGTTATTAGCGATGATTTAACAAGACAACTTGATAGAAACACCTGGCAGGTTATGGGAAAATATTGGAGCGTTGATGCGGTTTCTAAAGATGTTTCAACTTCACTTTTCGGAGAAATTGTTTCTCTGGTGGAATCACCTGTAAAAGAAAATTTAATTTATGCAGGAACTGATGATGGCTTGATTCAGGTTTCAGAAGATGCTAAAACCTGGACTAAGACAGAGAAATTTCCTGGTGTTCCGGAATACACCTACGTAAGTGATATTCTTGCGGATAAGTTTAATGAGAATATTGTTTATGCTGCATTTAATAATCATCTGCGGGATGATTTTAAACCATATCTTTTAAAGAGTAATGATAAAGGAAAATCCTGGGAATCAATTGCTGGTAATCTACCTGCAAACGGAATGGTTCATTCAATTGAACAGGATTTTATAAATCCAAATCTTCTTTTTGTAGGAACTGAATTTGGATTCTATTTTAGTTTTGATGGCGGCGAGAAGTGGATTCAACTGAAATCCGGTTTACCGGCAATTCCTGTCAGAGATATTGCAATTCAAAAAAGAGAAAATGATATTGTGATTGCAACATTCGGTAGAGGTTTTTACATATTGGATAATTATTCTCCTCTGCGTGAAGTAACAAAAGAACTTTTCGAGAAAGATGCCTATCTTTTTCCAATAAAAGATGCTCTGATGTACATTCCTAAATGGGAAAGATATGGACAGGGATCAACTTACTACAAAGCCCCCAATCCGGAATTTGGAGCAACCTTTAGTTATTACTTTAAGGAGGTTCCAAAAACTTTAAAACAAATTCGCAAAGAAAAAGAGAAGGATTTGTTCAAAGATGGAAAACCCATTCCGCAGCCAACCTATGCTGAATTGCAAACAGAGGAAAAAGAAATAGCTCCATATTTTATTTTTACAATAATGGATGAAACAGGAAATGTCGTTCGTAAAATAAATTCCGAAGCTAAAGATGGAATTAACAGAATAGTGTGGGATTTAAAATATGAAAGTGCTCAGCCAATCAATTTGAAGGATGATAAATTTGATCCGGTTGCAAAAGGTAACAGTGGATTACTTGCTATGCCCGGGAATTATAAAGTTGCTATGGCTTTGGTTACAAGGGAAGGAATAAAGGAACTGATTGCCCCAACTACTTTTAATACAACTGTTCTGAACAACACTACTTTACCAGCAGCCAACAGGGCAGAAGTTGTTACCTTCCAGAAAAAAGCAATGGAACTTGGAAGTATCATAATAGGAACACAAAAATATACGGAAGAACTTGTAAAACGAGTGGAATTTATTAAGCAGGCATTGAACAACACACCATCTGTAAAACCGGATTTGTTGCAACGTGCTGAGCAAATTTCCAAAGATTTGGATGATGTTTTATTTGCTTATAATGGTCAACCATCAAAAGCAAGTGCAGAGGAAGTTCCTCCTCAGGCTGTTCCTTTGAATAACAGGTTGGGAACAATGATCTATACTCAGTGGGTTTCTACTTCTAATGTAACACTTAACCAGAAACGATCTTATGAAATTCTTCAACAAGAATTTCCACCGATCCTTGAAAAAGTTAAGAAGATTGAAAGCGAAGGAATAAAACCACTTGAGGCTGAATTAGATAAAGCCGGTGCACCCTGGACACCTGGTCGTTTACCATCCTTGAGATAGTTTATTAAATATTCCTGATTATCAGGATATTCCAACATTAAAACTGGAAGACATTGAGCAGAGAAAATTTTTCATTTGCATATGTCTTCCAGTTAATTTTAAGTTATAGTGAAATCTAAGAAGCTTTGGGGATGTAGGTATAAAGGTATATTGGTATAGGGTATAAAGTACACCGAGAACCTTACTATATACCTGTATACCCATATACCACTATACCTACATCCTGAAAACCACTTACTATTTGGCATAAACGTAAGAATTAGTGGTCTCACTTCTGAGGATTGACATGAAACTAAACCATAAAACAATTTCTATTAGTCTGAATAATTATTATTTTTGTCCACAGTATTAGTGCGCCACAAAATTTTCAAGGGAGGTTAAATGAATATTTCTGTAATAGGGACCGGGTATGTCGGGCTGGTTTCCGGTACCTGCTTTGCCGAGATGGGGAATCAAGTTATCTGCGTGGATAATAACCCGGATAAATTAAAAAAACTTCTTGATGCTGAACTTACAATGTATGAACCAGGATTAGAAATATTATTCTTACGAAATATTGCCAAGAGAAGGTTAGCATTTACATCCGATCTGAAAGAAGCGGTTGCTAAATCAGAAATTATTTTTCTTAGTCTACCAACACCACAAGGTGGAGATGGCGCAGCCGATCTTCAATATGTTCTGGGAGTTGCTGATGAAATTGGTAAGATAATGAAAGAAGAAAGTATTACGGATTTTAAAGTGATTGTAAATAAAAGTACAGTTCCGGTTGGTACTGCAAACAGAGTTGAATCTGCAATTAAAAAGTATGGTGTATCTAACTTTGATGTTGTTTCAAATCCTGAATTTTTACGCGAAGGTTTTGCAGTTGAAGATTTTATGAAGCCAGATAGAATAGTTATTGGAACTAACAATCCGGATTCAATGATAAAAATGAAAGCATTGTATGAACCTTTCGTGCGGCAGGGAAATCCAATTATTGAAATGGATACTGCAAGTTCTGAAGTAACAAAGTATGCTGCAAATTCTTACCTGGCTATGCGGATTACTTATATGAACGAACTGGCAAATTTTTGTGAAAACGTTGGAGCGAATGTAGACCTTGTAAGGAAAGGTATGGGCACAGATACAAGAATTGGAAAACGATTTTTATTTGCTGGAATTGGATATGGCGGTTCTTGTTTTCCTAAAGATGTAAATGCACTTATCAAATCATCTCTGGATGCCAATTCTGAAATGAAAATACTTTCTGTTGTTGATAAGGTGAACAAAGAACAAAAATTAGTTTTAGTGAAGAAAGTCCTCAAATATTTTGATGATAATATACAAGGAAAACATTTTGCAATCTGGGGATTAGCATTTAAACCAAACACAGATGATATGAGAGATGCTCCCTCGCTTGTAATTATTAATGAGCTACTGAAGAACGGGGCAACAATTACAGCTTATGATCCAGCCGCAATGGAAACCACAAAATATTTTTTAAGTGATAAGATTACTTATGCACAGGATGAATATACCGCGCTTGACAATGCCGATGCATTACTGATTCTAACTGAATGGAACGAGTTCAGAAATCCTGATTTTGAAATTCTTAAATCCAAATTAAAAAATCATGTAATCTTTGATGGAAGAAATATTTTTAATCCCGAAAAGTTGAAGGAGATTAATTTTACTTATTTCAGTATTGGTCGTGTACCTGTAAACCATTAATAATTTATAAACCTTCAGGTTCATAATTGATCCTGAAGGTTTACCTCTTGCTTATTTCTTTTCCTTTTTAATTTCATATTTATAAAGATGATAACCTGCTAAAGCAACAGCAGCCCCAACTTGTACCATTCCCATTATTTGTTGAAAAGTAGTTGGTCTGGATTGTTGATAATTCAAAGTCAATTGCTGCAGTAAATCATCCCTGTTAAGTGAAATTAAATAGTTTTTATCCCCAGCCATACTTAGTGGAATGAATGAATTAGATGTAGTATAGTTTTCATTAAACCCGAGCAGGTTACTTTGAAACGAAAAAGTATTTGTAAACAACTTGAATGATTGAACTGGTATAATAAGTTTTTTTTCATTCTCACTTTTTATCCGGGAGGAATCTTGATTTTCCTGGCAGAAATTAGTTGATGAGAAAAGAAAAAGGATAATTAGAAATTTTATAAGACTTTTCATTTGTAATTCTATACTTATTGAATGAAACTTATAAAAAAAAATGAAGAAAATCATTTTACAAAAGGAAAAATATTATTTGGCTTTGATATTGGATTTGGCGACTTCAATTTCTAAATCTCATTCTTATTCTTGATCCTGATCTTCACTACCCTCCATCATAACGTAAATATTTTTTTTAAACCTTACATAAAATCTTTCCGGACATTCCTAGAATTATTCTGGATTAGTAATAACTTGTTGCGGGTTTCTCCAAAACTTACAGGACTTTCCCAAAATCTTTCCGGGTAAATTTTGAAACTTCC